>JAEWSZ010000155.1 GCA_023397905.1 Bacillota bacterium
AGCCTCTACCGTGGGAGAAGTGGTACCCTGTAATGAATTTTATGATTATGAGGCAAAATACCAGGTGGGAGACGACTCAAAGGTGGTAATACCCGCCGAAAATCTTCCGGCCGAAACTGTTCTGAAAATAAGAGAATATGCTGTGAGAGCTTTTAAGTGCCTTGACTGTGCAGGCTTGTCCAGAGTGGATTTCTTTGTTCACAGGACCACGGGAGAGATTTATATAAACGAAATAAACACCCTTCCCGGCTTCACAAAAATAAGCATGTATCCAAAGCTCTGGGAGGCCAGCGGCATACCGTATCCTCAGCTTATCGACAAGCTTATAGAGCTTGCCTTCGAGCGGTTTGAGGACAACAAACGAGAATTTACCAACTCATAAGGAATTTATTTTAGATCCAGGGGCATAAAGATTTTTTTGCAAGTTTAATTTTGGGTGTTGAAAAAGTTACCGCAAATGTATATCATATTGAAAGACGAAAAACTCACCTCGAAATTAAAGGAGGAAACTGGATGAGCAAAAACGTGATAATAAATGTAAGAGGCATTCAGACAGATCTTGAAAACGACGAAAATACTCTTGAACTTATCACAGAAGGTAAATACTATCAGAAGGGCAATAATTACTATATAACATATAAAGAGAGCGAAGTAACCGGAATGGAGGGAACTACCACAACTCTTAAGGTTGGAGACGGAGTGGTGACGCTCATGCGGTTCGGCAAGGTGAATTCTCAGTTTGTATTTCAAAAGGGGCTGAAGCATCTGTCGGCCTATGACACCGAGTACGGCAGCTTTACCATAGGCGTCTACGCCAGCAATGTGGATATAAACATAGACGATTCAGGCGGGGAAATACGCATTGGATATCAGGTTGAAATAGATAACCACAGTACAGGAAAAAACGATTTTTACATGCAAATCAGAGAGGTAGGAGCAGCAAATGAAAAACATAACAGAGGAAATACGCCGGCAAATTAAAAATACCGTGCTGGATTCCATTGAAAAATCCATAAAAAACGGAGAATTGCCTCCGCTTGAAATAACGGACGTTTTTATCGAAATACCGAGAGAAAAGGGACACGGCGATTTTTCCACCAATATTGCCATGCAGATTACAAAAACCGCCAAAAAGGCCCCGCGTCAGATAGCGGACATTATAATCAAAAATATCGATTTAAAGGATACCTATGTTGCCGAGGTGACCTGCGCAGGTCCGGGATTCATTAATTTTACACTGGATACGCGGTATCTCTACGATGCCGTCAGAATAATAAAAGAAGAGAAAGAGCAATACGGAAGAATAAATATTGGAAACGGCAAAAAAGTGATGGTGGAATTTGTCAGTGCGAACCCGACAGGGCCGCTTCACATGGGAAACGCCAGGGGAGGCGCCCTTGGGGATCTGATAGCCAGCGTCCTGGATGCGGCAGGCTACGATGTGACGAGAGAATTTCTGATAAATGATGCGGGAAATCAGATAGAAAAATTCGGGACTTCCCTGGAAGCCAGGTATATACAGCTAATCAAAGGGGAAGACGCAGTAGAATTTCCTGAGGACGGATATCACGGAGAAGATATCACCGAGCATATGAAGGATTTTATTGAAATCCACGGAGACAGCTATATCAATACTGCTTCCGAGGAAAGAAAAAAGGTCTTTGTGGATTTCGCCCTGCCAAGGAATATTGCGAGGATAAGGGAAGGGCTGGAAAGCTACGGAATAAGCTTTGACGTGTGGTTCTCAGAGCAGACGCTGCACAAAAGCGGCCAGGTGGCGGAAACAATAGAGCTGCTCAGGAAAAACGGCTGTACCTTGGAAAACGACGGAGCCCTGTGGCTTAAAGGCTCTGTCATAGGCAGTGACAAGGACGAGGTCCTGGTGCGGAATAACGGTATTCCCACCTATTTTGCGGCCGACATAGCCTACCACAGAAACAAGTTTGAGAAGAGGGGCTTTGAATGGGTAATAAACCTCTGGGGCGCCGATCACCATGGACATGTGGCCAGGATGAAGGCGGCCATGGCGGCAATAGGCATAAACCCGGACAAGCTTGATGTCGTGCTGTTCCAGCTGGTCCGCCTGTACAGAAACGGCGAAATCGCAAGAATGTCCAAGAGGACCGGAAAATCCATTTCCCTGATGGACCTGGTGGATGAAGTTGGCAGGGATGCCGTAAGATTTTTCTTTAACACAAAAGCCTCGGGCAGTCACCTGGACTTTGACCTGGACCTGGCCGTAAAGCAGTCAAATGAAAACCCCGTTTTCTATGTGCAGTATGCCCACGCCAGAATTTGCAGCATGCTGAAGCTGCTTGAAAGCGAAGGAATCGCTATTCCTGAAACAAAGGATGCTGCGCTTGCTCTCCTGGACAAACCGGAAGAAATCGAGCTTATCAAAAAGCTTTCGGAGTATCCGGATGAGATAAGGATATCCGCAGAAACACTGGAACCCAGCCGTTTGACCAGATATGTACTTGAAGTGGCGGCTTCCTTTCACAGCTTTTACAATGCCTGCCGCGTAAGGGGCGAGGAAACGGAGCTGATGAAGGCCAGGCTGGTGCTGGTGGACTGCACGCGGATAGTCATCAGAAATGTCCTGGACCTGCTTAGCATAAGCGCCCCGGAAAGAATGTAATATAAATTTTGAAATAAAGCAGGCTTGCGTATTGCAGGCCTGCTTTTAGGGTTCTTCTTCTGCCGGCGGCAGAATTCTGTCCCCCGGATTCTGCATTGAATAGTCCGTCTGGTACTTCTTCGGCGGCACGCCATAATACTTCTTGAACAGCCTGCTGAACTGGGCAACGTCGGCAATTCCGAAAAGATTGCTGATGTCGCTGACCTTAAAGTTCATTTTAAGATATCCGGCGGCGATGGAAGTCCTTCTTTGATTTATGTATTCGGTTATGGTTTTTTTCATGTGCTTCTTAAAAAGCTGCTGCAGGTTTCTTTCGGAGGTATACGCGCTTGCCGCGATCTCGCCGGTATGGATCCTGCGATGCAGGTTTGATTCTATGAAACTGACGGCCCGTTCAACGGCAGTAACAGACCGGACAGGTTTCTGAAACTGGGTTTCATGAATATCGGCCAGAGAAAATATACTTTCCAGGGCCATGTTCTTAACGGCCTGATATAATCCGTATTTTATTTGGGAATCCGGTTCGGCGTAGCTGCCAATAAAGTGGAGGTATGTGAAAAGCTGCTTTTGCGACCGGCTGATGATGTGATGCTTTAGCAGGAATTCCTTCAGCATTTTTTCCTCATAGAGCTTTGGCGGCATATTGGAATTTTCATGTATGTTTATTCTGAAAAATACCAGGTACAGGTGATCCTGTAAGGGATTACCTGCGGGATGGATCCGTATCTCGTGGTCGGTTTTCGGTTCGGCCAGAAATATATCCCCTTCATATACTTTATATATCCTGCCTCCGTGTAAAAATTCCCCGGACCCTCCGGTGACAAGGCACAATTCGTAAAAATTATGGTAATGCAGTCCGTTTGACGGCGTATTGGCATCAAATACGCAGAAAGAGCCCGGTTCTATATTTATGAGGTAATTTCCCAGTATCTCCTCTATCTTGATTTCATTTATTTTATTAAATTGATATGCCGGTCCGCCGTTCATAAAAGTACTCCCCTCTTAAAGAAAATAAAAAGCAGTTGATAGTGGCTTCATAGTATTATAATTTGCGTAATAAGTCAATAAAACTTCACCGCAGCTCATTCACATAAAACCTGAAAACACTATAATATAGTTATAAAATCAATTGAAACCCATGGAGTAAATATCCATGAATAAAAACATTATTTATCAAGTGTAAAGGGGACGCTGCAAAATATAATTAAATTCAATGATTTGAATTATTATTTTGAAACATCCCCGGGAAGGAAATGTGAAATGAATACGCCGGATGAATTAAAGGAAAAAAGAGAGACCATGAAGTCCAGGGAAAGAGTTCTGAGAACCATTAACCACCAGCCTGTGGACCGTATGCCCATAGACCTGGGTTTTCACTATTCTACGGGAATATCGGCCTTTGCCTACTGGAATCTGCGTGAATACCTGGGCCTTTCCACGGATAATATCGAGGTGCCGGATATGTTCCAGTTTCTGGCCCGGGTGGATGAGGACGTTCTGAAAAGATTTCATTGCGACTGCATATTGCTGAATCCGGGCTGGAAGAAGACCGCCAGGTGGAATCCCAGGGGTAAATACAATTTTATTATTCCCCAGGGAGCAGCGCCGGAAATGCAGCCCGACGGAAGCTGGGTAATAGGACGGGGCAATGCCAGGACCAAAATGCCGAAGGGAGGATTTTTCTTCGACGGAGCAGCCCCTTCTCTTGAGGATACCACCGAGGATGAAATGCTCGGGAGATATGCCGCGGAAGCGGAAAGGATATTCAATGAGACGGATTATTTCACCATGTTCATAGGCTACCACGCCTATTTTGTCTGTGACGACATAGACTGGCAGTGCAGGATGATAACCGATCCTGAGGAGATACTGGAGGAAAACCGGCGTATCCATGAAGACCAGATAAGGTCGGTAACGAAGGTAATTAATTCGATGGGGAATCATATACAGGCCATTGCCATAAATTCCGACCTGGGGTCCCAGAACGGGCCCCTTTGCAATCCGGCTTTGTATGATGACCTGTGCGCGCCATTCGTTAAACAATTCTGCGACTTTGTACATCAGAACAGTGATCTGAAAATATTTATTCACAGCTGCGGGGCTATCAGACCATTTATTCCCACATTAATTGACTGCGGAGTGGACATATTCAATCCCGTGCAGATCTCTGCCAGGGACATGGACCCCCTTTCACTTAAAAAGGAATTCGGAGACAGGGCCACTTTCTGGGGAGGAGGGTGCAACACCCAGTCGGTGCTCAATATGGGAACCCCGGAAGAGGTGGCCGCCAATGTCAGGGAGCTTGTGGGCATATTCAAGCCGGGAGGAGGATTTGTGTTTAACCAGGTCCATAACATAATGGGGGATGTAAAGCCGGAAAATATCGTAACGATGTTCGACACCGCATACGGGGAAAGCTTTTTTTAAATATGAAAATGGGTGCTGCAAAATAAGAGATGTCCGGTATATGTAAAAAAATTTTACCGGCCCGCAGGTACAACTTATTCAATGGGAAGCACGGTGTACCTTTACCCGTGCCTCCCATTGGCACAGTCTAAATCTTAAAACGCGACACATAGGATTTTAAATTGTCTGTGGACTCCTTGGAGCTGCCGGAGAGTCTCACCACTTCGGCGCTCATTTCTATCATTTCGGAAGCCTTCACCGCTATATTCGACGTACCTCCGGCACATTCGTTTGTGGATATGGCGACTTCGTTTATAGCCCTGTTCATACCTGCAATGGAATTCAGCAGCTCCTGGGAAGTGGCGCTGAAATCCACCAGCATGCCGTCGATGTGCGCGGCATCCACGCTGTATTGCTCACTGGCCTCGACCTGGCTGCCATAGTCTTTGATAACTGTGTCCTCTATAAAGGACAGGATGTTCTGTGAGTTGGAAGCGAGGTTTTCCACGGCGCCGAATACATTTTTGGTGACCTCCTGTATTTTGACGACGGTTTTTTTGGAATCTTCCGCAAGCTTTCTTATTTCATCGGCAACCACCGCAAAGCCGCGGCCCGCCTCGCCTGCCCTGGAGGCTTCGATGGCGGCGTTCAGAGCCAGCAGATTTGTCTGCGAGGTTATCTGCATTATCGCCTCAGACAGGAGCCGTATTTCTTCAATGGATTTCGATTGCTCAATGGCCTCTGTAAGGCCTGTATTTGCGGATATATAAATATCGTTGGCGGTATTGCTGGATTCCTTCACGGCCGATTTCAACGCTTCCGCCTTCGAGCTGATTTCCCTGGCGGCAAGTGAGGCGGACCGGGCCTTCTGTGCAATGCTTTGAATTGAAATCTCAATCTCCGATGAGGCGGCATTCATCTCCTGCATGGCGGAGGCCGTTTGCTCCATGCTCGCGGACAGCTCCTCAGTGGTGGAGGACACATCCTCGATGTTGGAATTGAGACCTGAGATACTGGTGACGGTCAGACCCAGGGCAGAGTCAATGGAATGGGACTCATTCAGTATAGTCTTTATTATACCCTGCATGGCCTGCTGAGTTTTATTTGCCGACCTGGAGATCTCACCCAGCTCGTTTTTCAGCTTCAGCGCTTTCTCATCCTGTGAAATGAATCCAAAATCTCCTTCGGCAAATTTGTTGAGCTGAAGGTTTACGCCCTTGATGGTTTTACTCAGACTGTTACCCGTAAGGTAGATCAGGACCACTCCGGCCAGAAGGGCCACAATGATGACAATTCCTATGATCCCTACCAGTGAAAATATTTCATTGTCTATTATAGTCTTGTCAACGCCTGTAAACCACATTCCTATGATCTGGCCGGTTTTGTCCTTTATGGGAGTATAATATGTATACGCATTCTTACCGGCTACCACGGCAGTGCCCTGATAGGGCTTCCCATCCTTCAAAACAGTGTTTATGACTGCCTCGGAGGCTTTTGTACCGGTGGCCCTGCTCCCGTTGTCAAGAAATACATTTGTTGAAACACGGGTGTCGTTCATAAATATTGTTGCAAGGTAGCCGTTCTTCTCTTTTATTGTGTCCACAAAATCGGTTGAATCATTGATT
This sequence comes from Bacillota bacterium, assembly GCA_023397905.1. GTDB lineage: Bacteria > Bacillota > Clostridia > Acetivibrionales > DSM-1351 > Ruminiclostridium. The sequence continues at coordinate 6,670 of JAEWSZ010000155.1, forward strand.
TTGGTATTTCCCTTATAAAGCGTATCGTCCTGGACTGACCAGTCGCCGGGGTACTGTATGTCAAAGAAAGCCAGATAAAGCTCTGTGTTGGATTTTACATCATTTTGATAATCTGCGGAGATAATTGCTGTAACCCTGAAGTAAACCAGAAAAAATACGGACAGCGCAAAAACCAGTAAAATTGCAGTAAAGGATAGTACCAATTTTAATTTTACCTTCATTTAAATCCATCTCCCTTTATTTGATTTGTAATACAGTATATATATCGTCGAAAATATTATCGAAAAACATAGAATTTTGTCAAAAAAATTTAAAATATACTTCAATAAAAAATTTTCAAAAGAATATTTAACCGATCCCCGGGAATCCCGCAGTGTTGCGGATTTATTCATAACTTTGATAACTATTTGTAATGAAACTTTAATATAAAAAGTGGCAAAAAAACCGATATAATAAGCATATATGGAAAAATGTGCATACCGGTGCAAAGGTTGACGGAAAAAGCCGGAAAGTCTGAAAGAAAATCGAAAAGTTCTAAAGGGATGGAGATACAAATGAATTTTCTTAAATACAACAAAATTAAATTCAGCAAAAAACGTAAAATGAAAAACAGATCCAGAATAATTGCGGTAGCCCTATGTGCTGCCGTTATATTTCAGCAGGCGGGGATCGGGACCGCGGACGCGGCTGTTACCAAAGAGCAGGTAGTCAATTCGTACACTGCCGCCGCAAACGGACAGGCAGTTATAAATAATCTCAAATACACGGACATGCAGAATGCCGCCTATGATCTGAAAGACGCGGTATACCAGGACGGAGCGCTGAATTTGCTGCTGGGTGCCGGAAACACCAAGTTCAATCCAAACGGAAGCGTTTCAAAGGAATTTGCCTTATATCTGGTGTACATGGCAGCCAACAGGGCCCAGGATGTGGACACCCAGGGGCAGGCGCTGAATGCCGCCAGGACGGCCGACAGGAGAAAGACAAACATACAGGCAGTGCTAAATGACGGGAGCCTGCAGTTGGCTGCAAACGAAGGCCTGATATCGCAGCAGGAGCTGGCAGACGCACTTCAGGACGATCAGAGCGGCCTGGATGCCACAGCCTTTAAAAGAAGTGCTCCGGTGCAGAGGCAGGAGCTTGCCACATGGCTTGCAAAAGCGCTGATGCTGCCTCCGGCATACCAGGAGCAGGAGATATTCAACAGCTATTTCGACTGGAGCGGCGCAAAAGCTGAAAATGTTCCATACATAGAAGCGGTGCTGGAAAATAATATAATGAGCGGAGACGGCAAGGGCAGCTTTAATCCCAATCAGGCAGTGACCAGACAGCAGGCGGCCAGGATTCTGAAAAATGCCGAAAACGTCATACTGCCATTGAGAAATATGGAGAAGAGGACGGCCACCGTAGAGGATATCCAGTCCACCAGAGACACCTCCAGGGGCTACAGGACTGATTACAATTCCTATGTGGTCAGAAATTCGGACGGATTTCTTGACGAGATAGTAACGGAATCCCGTTATCAGAATCCAACAACTACGTCAAATGAACTCACTGGAGCAACTCAGCCCTCGTACAGGACAGAGATACCTTTATATAAGAACGGAGCCATAACCACAGCCCAAAGCCTTAAAAAGGGCGACAGGATAGAGTATATCGTGGGAGTTGGCGACGGGGTTGTGAGATATGCCAGAGTGCTGTCAAACAGCGGAGAAACCAGCTATGTGGCGGCAGTTGTCAACAGCGCGAACTATGGGGCCAGGACAATCAACGTGACCCCCTTGAAGCAGAAGGTCCAGTACCCGGGCCAGGATATATCAAATCCGGAAAAACAGACCTATACAAACGGAAATCTTGTCTATGAAAACTACTCATATTCCAATAATCTTCTGAACGCCGTAACAAAGGCGCCTTTGGATATGACTTCCATACAGCCTGACAGCACCGTTATACTCGGAATAAGGCAGAACATTGTAACTGAAATAGTACCCATCACCGTGAAAAAGGATCGTGAGCAGGGACTGGTAGCGGGAATCGTTGAGGAAAACAATCCCCAGCTGGGATACCTGACCCTTTATAATGAGGACGGCACAGGAAAAACTCCTCTGGAGCTGTCGGGGCTCAGAACATTCAATTACTCGGATCCCAACAGCGTGGAGGTCTACAAGGGCCATGAGCCTGCCGGTCTTGAGGACATTGAAGCGGGAGACACGGTTTTTGTGAGGATAGACAAAAACGGTACGGTGTCGTCCATCAGCAGCGTGTCAAATTATACCGTCCGTTACGGAACGGTCATAAATAAGAAAATAAGTTCCATATCGGTGGAGACAAATAAAGGCGCCATCCAGTACAACACAGACGGCGCAGACGTGATAAAGGACGGAAAGCTCTCGAAGCTCAGCCAGCTTAAGGACGGCGACAGGGTGAAGCTACTGGTGAACGAAGCTCCGAATATTACCATATTAAAGGAAATAACCATAGAATCCGGAGACAAGCAGGTGGCCAACGTATACAAGGGCAGCTTTGAAAGCTATGACGACAATCTGGGCCAGATTACTTTAAAGGACCCGTGGACCCTGAGAAACGGCAAATGGGTGAAGGATGAGGCCGAACCTTTTAAAACCGTCAGACTCAGCGGTGATTTTACCGCTTATTACGATGGAAACACAAGGCCTCTGAGAGATCTGAACAGGCTGATGGCAGGGCTGACCGTGTATGTCGCCAGCATTAAGGATTACGGCAATGGGGAAAACGGAGTCGTAGCTGATTTCATAAATGAGCTTGACAAGGAAGTCCCCTATAATGACAAAGTATACACTGCCGGCTCCAACAAATTTGTCCTTTCCCAGGCTCAGACCAGTATTTCATATAATCCGGGCACTATTGTGGTGAAGGATGGAAGGCTTGTCCAGGGCAGCAGCGTTTCGGCGGACGATTATGCATATGTCATGGCAAACAGAGACAACAGCTCGGGAAATCTTGTGGCTGGGGTAGTATCGTTAGAGCAGAGGCCGGGAACGGAAACACTGCAGCTTTACAGAGGAAGGATCACCGGCATCGATGAATACAACAGCGTTACACTGCAGTCATATTCCAGGCTGAACGGGATTAACTGGGACTATGCAAATACGCCCATGACCTTCACGCTGAACTCAAATACCAGAATTACAGATACCGACGGTATCGTGGGTCAGGGGGATTTTACCACCTATAACGGGGCAAATACCTTCAGGGACAGGACAGTATATATACTCAGCGATGGGACAAATGCCGTTGAGATAAGCACCGCTCCTTACGGAAATGTGAATATATCCGGCGAGATCGCTACCACTTCCGGTGCCGCAATCGACGTGGGCGGAGGAGTTCCGGCGGAACCAACGGCTATCAGCCTGCGGAACTGCAGATACTATAACACCTCCACTCATTTGTGGGTCAACATGGGAGACAGCAGTTTCAATCTTCTGGTCAATTCGCTGGTTCTGAAAAATAATCAGAGGGTAAGTCCTTCGACTCTTAAAAAGGGAGACAAGGTCAGAGTATTGAAGAAGGATAACGCCGTGACGGGAGATGCGTATATCGTAATTGTTGAACAATAGCCAATGAGGAAATGGAGGCCAGTATTTTGCTGAATTTATTGAAAATGCGGGAAAAAAATAAGGAACAGTCAAAAAGTTATGGCAGACAGGCGGCAAAAAGCAGCTGTAAAAGCAGACAGGAAGGCGGCGGGCACAAACACCGCAGCGGGTTCAAAACGGCGGCAGGCCTGGGACTTGCACTTTCCATGCTTTTGACGCTGTCCGGCCCCGGCATTGCCTTTGCCAGGCAGGGAGACAGCGGATATGAAGGGGGGATCTCCTCGGGAGAGACGCCCAGCGTAGGCACGGGCACTACCACCAGCAAGGCGGTATACCAGTACCAGGAACCGGTTTTTTTGACGGGGGTGCCGATTGTAATGTCCGGAGACCTTACAATTACCAAAAGACTGAGTACCAATGCGAAGACAAATGTGCAAACCCTGACAACCACATATATATACGCTCTGCAAAATACGGGCAGTAATTCCAGACTGGCAAGGAATCTGACTTTTGTAACTGCCATAACAGCTAAAAGCAACGGGCAGAAAACCGAATCCACCCAGCTGACCAGAGCCACGGAAACGGTGACAATAGACGGAACTACATATAGAATAGCGGACTTGAACGATTACTCGCTTTCAAAAGCGATTACAAATGACTATAAGCCTGCGGTCAATTATTTTGCCGGTACCCTGAGCAGCAGGAAAACCTACCACGTGGGCACTGCTACCAACACCGATACGGTTATCGTGGAGACCTCCGGCAAGTACGTGGGATATGACGAATACTGGAGCACCGCGGAAGCTCAGATACTCACACAGTATGTTTCCCAGGCCAAGCCCGGAAAGGCGCTAGTTCAAATAGGGATAGTGAATATGGACATATCCACTACAACAAGGAAGGATCTTCAGTATTATGAAAACCAGCCTGAGCAAATAAGCTTTGAGGGCGGGTATATACTGTCGCAGTACAATGAAAATGTTCTGAAATATACGGCAAAACTGTCTGAACTGGACAGGAATAAAGCGCCTACTACCAAAGTGAATACCTATACAAACAGCCTGAAGCTGGAAAGCTATCCGGTCAAGGACGCGCTTGTGGCGCCAAATCTGAAGCAGATAAAGGGCCATCCCCAGGAAAAGGCCATGAGTAAGATGTTTGCCCTGGAAGCATACGGCAATACCCTGAAATTTGATCCGCAGGAGTATATGAGCAGATCCGAGTACGTGGATGCTTTTGTCAAGGTCGCAAAGACGGTTCCGCTGGATCCTGTCTTTGCGCCAAAGAAGACCACAAGAACTACAAAGCCGGCCAATATAGTTTCCTCGTTTTCAGATGTTCCCGCCAGCAGCACATACATGGACAGCATAAATGAGGCCGCGGAAAGAGGGATAATCAGCGGAAACGGAGAGAGTCAGTTCAGGCCGGAGGCGCTTATTACCGTCGCTGAGGCCGTTACCATGATGGTCAACTCTCTGGGACTGAGCGGACTTGCACCAAACCCGGCTCCGGTCACAAGCTTTAAGGACAATGATCAGATACCTTCCTACGCCAGGGCTTCAATCTATGTTGCCGAAAAGCTGGGCTTGATTTCAGAGGATGCCAAAGGGTATATCCACCCCAATGACAGGATAACAAAGGCCAAGGCGGCAGAAATGATGGAATCCTTCATAGACTACATGGGCAGCGGGATCAGAGAAGAGTATATGGACAGGCTGCTGAGCTATTAAAGTAAAGAGAACCTTAAAGGCAGAGCATAAGAATCAGGACAGGCCTTTTAAGTGGAATTTGGAATTTATAAAGTATATAAGCATATGACAGGGAATAGAATTTTAAAGACGGGATTCCTGAAACTGAGCCCGGAAATCGAAAGAATACGAGGTCAATATTGTAATGAGAAATTATAAGAGATATACAGTGGTGCTTATTGCACTGATAATGTTATTGACGGTTTTTAATGTAAATTCCTTCGCCGCAGATGCCCAGACCACGGCGGACAGCGTGTATCTGCAAAGCGTAAGAGATCTGATAGAGCAGAAGTACAATGGGGATATTGACGTTACGGCCCTGAACAAGGCTTCTACCATACCTGAAATGTTTGATACCCTTGACGACTTTTCAACCTTTTATGACCAGAAGCAGTTCGATTCATTGATGGAGAACTTCGGCGGAAGCATAGAAGGTATTGGAATACAGGTAGAACAGGAAGATAAGGATAAGTACATAACCATATTGAATGTGTACCCGGATTCTCCCGCCAGAAAAGCAGGCGTACTCTCTGGGGACAAAATAGCCGAGGTAAACGGCAAGTCAGTGGCCGGGCAGGCCATGGAGGATGTCATATCAAAAGTAAAGGGGCCTGCCGGCACAACTGTAAAGCTGGGCTTGATACGCCAGGGCTCAAAAGATATAGTTACGCTTGAGATGCCCAGGGCCTCCATCGTAATACCAAGCGTTCATTACGAGATCAGAGGAAATATAGGATATATATTGATAGACCAGTTTACGGACAATACATACAGCGGTGTGAACGAAGCCCTTTCACTGTTTGACAGCAAAAAAATAACCAGAGTGGTGCTGGATCTGAGAAACAATCCCGGCGGTCTGGTGGATCAGGCGGTAAAGGTGGCACAGCGCTTCGTACCAAAAGGCCTGATCACCAAACTGGATTACAAGGATCCCTCCGAACCCGATATGCCATACTATTCCAATTTGCCGGAGCTTAAGTACAAGCTTGCGGTTCTGGTAAATGAAAATTCGGCAAGCGCGTCGGAGATTCTGACAGGAGCCATCAAGGATACGAATGCCGGAACGGTAGTGGGAAATAAAACCTATGGAAAGGCAAAAGTTCAGAGCTTTTTCCCCATATTAAAGTCCGAATCCTTTGTAAGGCTAAATCAGAACAAGCAGACCAAATCTGTAAATGCCTATGATTTTCCTTTTGCCATGGACAGTGATCTCATAGGCTGGGGCAAAATGACTATTGGACTGTATTACACGCCAAATGGAGATTGTATTGATCTGAAAGGGATCGAGCCCGATGAAAAGGTCGTTGAAGACATGAGCGGGGACAGCATTCCGGTAAATCTTTTGCAGCCCATGTCTGTTACGGTTAAGCCCGGCGTGGGAACGCAGTACATGGATGTGTTATACGCCGAAAGCGTGTTGAAGCTTTTGAAGTACAATGTGGATGAGCCGGATTTCACTCTGGACCAGAAGACCTTCGCGGCCATCAAAAAGTTCCAGAAGGATAGCAAGGTGTACAGCTACGGCGTACTGGACTTCACCACTCAAAAGCTTCTGAATGAGAAGCTGTCAGACCTGAAGCAGACTCAGGACCCGGTTTATGTAAAGGCCGTATCCCTGATAAAATAAGATAACGACAGAAACATTAAATAAAGCTCAAATTTTCCGGCCCTGAGCCCCTATGCCATTAAAGCATAGGGGCTCAGGGTTTTTTTGCCGTCTTTTGCCGTGTGACATGAAGTTAAAGCTTTAACACGTTAAAGCCCGGAAATGATGCAAAAATAGAAAAAGGTTGTGTATATTTTTATTTTAAATAATATCAGAATACACCCAAATCCGACCCCTTCCGACCTCTTCAAATATGTGAATATGCCAATAGATGTAGAAGTAACTCCTTATTCAATGGGAAATGGTGAAAGCATTGATTTTACAAAAATTTTGATAGGAGTATAATGCAATCTAAGGAATAAATTAACAATTATATCAAAAGATTACATAATATGCGGGTAGATAAAAAATTATGAGAGATGTTAAAAAAGAAAAATGGTATGCACTTTTTGTTACCACAGGTGAAGAGGACAACGTAAGGGCCAGGATAAACTTTAAGTTAAAGGGCGAGTTCAGGGCGGTGGTCCCTAAGAGGAGAATGAGGGAGAGGAAGGAAGGCAAATGGGAAGAGAAGGTAAGGACGCTTTTCCCTGGGTATATCCTTCTGAACGGGCAGATCGGCAGCCGGAGATACGAGATGATAAAGGACATACCGGGTGTGATCAGAATCCTGAGAGACAGCGACGGCCCCCAGGAGATCAGTGAGAATGAGATAGGTGTCATAAGCAGGCTGACGGCCGACAATGAGATCATTGATCTTTCCAGGGTATATGTGGAAGGGGAAAAGGTAGTTGTGGTTGAAGGGCCGCTGTTGGGGCTGGATGGTTCTATCCGGTCCATTGATAAAAGAAAGGGCAGAGTTAAAGTGATATTCAACCTGATGGGTGAGCCCAGGGAGGTTGAACTTAGCGTAACTCTGGTCCAGCCGGCATAGGATTTCAGCTTCCGCTTTCCGCTGTTTCGGCGCGGAAAACGGAAATGGAGGACATAGGAACACCATGCAAAGTCAATTACTATGGGGTGAAAGCCAAGGTTTCAACGGTAATTGACTTTATGTACCGGAGCAGCGGTCCGGATGGCGAAGCTTTGCCATTTTGGCAAAAACAGCGGACAGGCAGAAACAGTACTTGCCAATAGAGTAAAAGGAGAAGAAAAGATGGAAATTGCACGGTTTTTAAAATCCATATTGAGAATGCTATGGCTGATTATAATATTGGGTCTGGTTGGAGGAGGCGTAAGCGCCTATACGGGTTTTTATATGACAAAGCCTGTCTATGAAGCCGAAACCACGGTTTATGCCCTGAGTAAAAGCAGTTCCGTGGATGGGCAGGAAAGTATAAATTATCAGGATGTAATGCTGAGCAGGCAGCTGCTTCTGGACTACCGGGAGATCATAACAAGCGAAAAAGTCCTGGACCTGGCCTCGGACAATCTGAAAAGCTATGGGATAACACAGGATCAATTGAAAGGCATGATAAGCGTATATCTGAAAAATGAATCCAGCGTTATGGGCATAGTCGCAAAGGCGGGAGAACCGCAAACCGCCGCCGCCGCATCAAATGAAGTCACCCGGGCCTTTGTGACCAGGCTTCAGGAGCTCACAAACAACAGCATAGTGGGAATACTTGACGAGGCAAAAGTGCCGCAATTCCCGGCGGACAATGATTACACAAAAAGAATCATCATAGGCATAGCCGCGGGGGCGGTAATAGCTGTGGCCATTATTTACATAAAAGAACTTTTCAATACGAAGATCAGATATATTGAGGATATTGAAAAAAACACCGGTATCCGGGTCATTGGCGTAATACCTAAATACGGCATTAATTGAGACATACACGGACAATAAGGAGGTAAAAGGATGCAGGAGCGGAGATACAGTTTGTATGAACAGGAAAATCCGGCAGTGAGAGACGCATTTTCAATGCTTTCCGGAAACATCTATATGGAATCGGAGCACAGGAGTATTCGAAGTATAGTCATAACCAGCTCCGAACCCGAGACGGGAAAAACGTCGATTGCCGTGAGCCTGGCTGCTACAATGGCAAACTGGGGTAAAAAAACCATATTGATAGATGCGGATATGAGGAAGAGGACTGAAATGCAGATACCCAAATGGGGGAGCAATCAGGGACTTTCCCAGTACTTGAACGAAACGGCTGAATATGAGGAGGTCCTCTGCTATACAAATATTGACGGCCTTATGTATATCCCAAACGGAAGCTTCATGCCAAACCCTATGGGACTCATATGTTCACCGCGGTTCCGCCAGTTGATGGAAAGGCTGAAAGAAGAATTTGAGTACATAATAATAGACTCGCCGGCGCTGGACACGGTGTCGGATGCGGTAATAATGTCCTCCAGGGCGGACGGAGCGCTGCTGGTTGCGCGGATGGGGAAAAGCAGGCTGGAGGATCTGAACAGGAGCAAAGAGAGGCTGGAGGCAGGAGAGGCAGTTTTACTGGGAGTTGTGATCAACAAGGTAAATAAGAGCAATTACAAAAAATATTTAAAAGCATATAAATATTTTTACACCTCTAAAAGAGAAAAACAAAAAAGCCCCAAACAAAGCAAAAATAAAAACACTGTGGTGGCTTAAAGAGAATCGGTATAAAAAAACGGGAAGCCCGCTTTATGCGTGCATGGAGAAGCTAAATGAAAATAACAATTACCGGTACGGGATATGTAGGCCTTGTGACAGGGGTCTGCCTGGCTGAAACAGGCCATATGGTCACCTGCTATGATATTGACCACATTCGGATAAAAAAGCTGCAGGACTGCATAATGCCGATTTTTGAACCGGGGCTGGAAGAACTGTTTTTAAAAAACAGAGAGCGTCTGAGATTTACTGCCGACCACAGGGAAGCCTATTCCGGCAGCGATGTGGTATTCATATGTGTGGGGACTCCTGAGAAAACAGACGGGTCGGCCAATCTCAAGTATGTTTTCGAGGCTGTCCGGCAGGTGACGGAATGCGCCCGGAAGGATTGCACCATAGTTATAAAATCCACTGTCCCGGTGGGAACCGGCGACAAACTGGAGGAAATGGTCAAAGTTAAAAATAACTCCGGGATACATTTTGAGATAGCTGGCAATCCTGAATTCCTGTCGCAGGGAACGGCTGTTTCCGACACCATGAACGCTGCGCGTATTGTATTGGGAGTGAAAATTATTGAAACCGAACAGCTGCTCAGGAGAATATATGACGGATTCGGAGCGGAATACGTGGTAACCGACAGGAGAAGCGCGGAAATGATAAAATACGCTTCCAACGATTTTCTGGCATTAAAGATCTCATATATTAATGAAATAGCAAATCTTTGTGACTATACGGGAGCCAATGTGGATGACGTCGCAAAGGGTATGGGCTGCGACCCGAGAATAGGGAACCGTTTCTTAAAAGCCGGCATCGGCTATGGAGGCTCCTGCTTTCCAAAGGATACAAAAGCGCTGCACTGGCTGGCGAGCTTCAATGATTGTGAATTGAAAACAATCAGGGCGGCTATAGACGTCAATGAAAATCAGAAAATAAAACTGATAAAAAAAGCCAGAAAGTATTATGACAGCTTCCGGGGGCTCACGGTGGCAGTCCTGGGGCTGACCTTCAAGCCGGGGACCGATGACCTGAGGGAGGCCCCCTCTCTTCAGAACATACCCATACTGCTGGAGGACGGCGCCGGAGTGAAGGCGTGGGACCCCATAGGAATGGATAACTTCAAAAAAATATATCCGGACGAAATAAAATACTGCAATTCAATTGAAGAGACCATCAAAGATTCCGACATTTGCTTTATTTTGACCGAATGGCCCGAGATAGTTTCCATGGACCTGTCAAAATTCGCCCTGCTCATGAGGACTCCCATAGTCCTGGACGGCAGGAACTGTTTTGATACCGGAAAGGCCTCGGGAAAGAATTTCATATATGAATCCATAGGCAGAAAACCCGTGGGGCAGGTAAACGAAACAGAAATACATGACATTAAAGCTGAAAAAGCGGGTTGATACGCTGATACATTGAATTAATCGGGGGCTTATACGTGAATAAAAAAATAATATCATCCGTACTATTGATCACAGTTATTTCATCCTTCGGAAAAATACTGGGCCTGATCAGAGAAAGCATCCTGGCCTTGCATTTCGGGGCCAGCGGCAGCACCGACGCCTTTAAAATAGCATTCAGCATACCGGATATATTCATAGCTATTTTCAGCGCCGCCATAGCCCAGACATTTATACCGGTGTACAGTGATTACATAAAGGCGGGGAATAAACGTAAAACACAGAATTTTCTGAACAGCGTATTTACATCAATCTCCATTGTCTCGATTGCAATAGTTGTCATAGGGATCATAGCGAGCAGGATGATAGTCAACATCATAGCTCCGGGCTTTGATGGGGAAACAAAGCAGGCGGCGGCCTTAATGACGTCCATTATGTTCCCGGGCGCCATATTTATGATTCTGGCCAACCTGTCGTCGGCATATTTGCAGGCCCATGAAAAATACTTTTCATCCTCTCTGATGTGGTACTCCTATAATATATGCATTATTTTGGGACTGGCTGTTTTCAAGGGCTATGGCATAAAGGTCGCCGCCTATGGAGCCGCGTTGGGATTTGTGGGCATGCTGCTGATCCAGCTTCCCTCTATGCTGAAACAGGGCTTCAAATTCAGACCGGTAATTGATTTTAAAAATGAAGGCTATCTAAAAATAAGGCAATTGGTGGTTCCTGTGCTTATAAGCTCCGCTTTCAACCAGGTCTATCTCATAATAAACAGGATACTGGGATCCAATCTGAGCGCCGGAAGCATAAGCGCTCTGGACTATGCGGGCAGAGTGGGGATACTGGTGAATACCATAATCGTTGTTTCAATAGTAAATGTCATATATCCCAGGCTGGCAAAACTGGAGAGCAGTCCGGAAAAATTCAGATTGCTGTTTTCCAGGACCATGTGGCTGATTTCAGTAATAATGCTGCCTCTGGTCTCATTGATGTTCATTTTCAGAGGCCAGATCATATATATATTATTCCAGCGCGGAGCTTTTACCGGTAAAGACACCGAAATAACCGCGGCCATTCTGGGATTTCTGTCCTTGAGCATTGTGGGTATAGCCTACAGGGAGATACTTAACAGGGCCTTCTTCTCTCTGAAGGATACGCGGACGCCGATGATAAACGGTATAATCACGATTTTGATAAATATAGCCCTGAATTTGATATTTATCGGCTTTATGGGCGTTTACGGCCTTGCCCTTGGAACTTCCGCCGCAAGTGTAATCAGCGCCCTGATGCTTTTTCTGAGGCTCAGAAAAAAGCTGGGGCACATAAACGGCAGGGCAATTGCCGGCGGATTTGCAAAAGCCGTGCTGGCTTCAACAGGTATGAGCGTATTTGTATATTTATTAAAATCCGAAATGTTTCATATGGAGGGAAGTACTCTTGCGGTACTGCTGAAAGTGGTTTTAATGACCGCGGCTGGCTTTGCCGTTTACATGGGAATACTGCTGCTGTTGAATGCGGACAGGCTTAAAGCCGCAAGAGGCGGTATCTTCTTTAAGGGCAAGGAAATAATCAACAGGAGAGGTTAGATTCTTAATTATGAAAATTTTACTGCTCAGAAATATGTCCAACCAGATAAACATCAACAGCTACAACGTCCAGGAGATCGGCCTGGCCAAAGCGCTTGCCAATAAGGGCCATGAATGTGATGTGGTGCTGTTTTCGGAAACGGATGCATACAAAAAGGAGATCATAAAAACCGGCGGCGAGGGCGGCTTTATAACCGTGCACTGGATTCACGGCTTCAGCATTTACAACAATGCCGTATATTTTAAATTGATAAAAGAGAAGTTTTTTGATAAATACGATGTAATACAGACCCATGAATACAACCAGCTTATGACGTTTATCCTGCCCTTTGTGACAAGGGTTCCCAAAATCATTTATCACGGACCATATCAGGATATACGCAATAAAACGGTTCAAAAGCTGTTTGATCTTATTTTCCTTCCATATATCAGAAGACACTACAAAAATGTGATAGTTAAAAGTAATCTGTCAAAGGATTATCTGCTGCAAAAGGGCTTTAAGGATGTGAATACCATCGGGGTGGGACTGGATCAGAACCGCTTTAAGAACTGTCTGCCGCTGAACGACCGCCTGGCCGGCATTTATAAGGAGAGCTCAGGGGAGTATCCGATACTGGTATACATCGGGACCTTCCGGAAATGGAAGAACACCCCCTTCCTCCTGGATATAGCACAGGCGCTTAAAAAGAGGACAAAATTCAAGCTTTTGGTCATTGGAGACGGGGAAGGCGAGAACCGGGAAGAATTTTTCAATAAAATGCATGATCTGAGCCTGGAGGACTGTGTACAGTATGCGGAAAGCGTGAACCAGCGTGAGATAAGCAATATATACATATATTCGGACCTGCTTTTACTGCCCTCCACCTATGAAATATTCGGGATGGTCCTGCTGGAAAGCCTGTATTTCAACTGCCCCATACTCACCTCATACAACGGCGGCTCATCGGTGCTCTTAAAGGAGGCTTACCCCGAGATGGTCATAGAGGGCTTTGAGGCGGAAAAATGGGCGGAACGCATTGCTGTACTGCTTCAAAACAAAGGAAAATACAAGCTCAGGGAATATGTCAATTCAAAACATACCTGGGACTGTATCAGCCGGGAATTTGAAACCCGTTATTCCGAAGCGGTAAAAAAGCCGGAGGAAACATGAGAAGCGGAATGAGATATATTGAAAAATTGATCCTGCTTGCAGTATTTTTATCACCCTGCTCTGAAATATTGATATTTAAGACAGGAGTTGTTGATTTAAAAATACTGCAGCTGCTCTGGAGCGCAATATTTTTGCTGATATTGATACAAAAAGCGGTATCCAAGGCCTGTGCTCCCGTTAAAAATACAATTGACATAAACAGCCGGTTCATATTTACATTATATTTAACAGTAATAATCTTGTCGTGCCTTTTCTCCCTTGACATAAAAATGTCGCTTAAGGAGCTTATCCAATATGTGTACCTTTTCCTGACACTGCTGGCCATATACAGCTACTCACGAAAAAGAGAATTTATGGACAAGCTCATTAACGCCATAATATTATCCAATGCCCTGCTGGTGGGTACTTCCATCATAAGCTATTTCTCGGGAAGACTGCTGATACCGTCTTTTATCATGTACCCTAACGGTACTTTGTTTGTAATGGACAGTTTATACAAAACCCAGTCGCTGGTTGAGACCAGCGGCATTATAAACAGGCTGGAAGGGATAATGGGACTGGGCACAATCGGCATAGCCAACTGTGTACTGATCCATTCGGTATTCATTAATTATAAAATCAGAAAATCCTCTGGAAGATTGAGAAAAATATATGTGGTTTTGTTCGCCGCCAATATTGTGACAGTGGGACTGACATACTCCAGGGCCGCGTTGGTTGTTTTTATACTGATACATTTTGTTTCCCTGTTCGGCAAAAACAAAAAGGTAAATCTGGGCATAGCGCTGGCGGGCATTTGCAGCATTCCGGTTATCCTGTCCTTTTTCCCCAGCCTGTACGCCAGGCTTCAGGAATCTTTCAATCTGGGGGAGGGATCCACAAGATACCACCTGATTTTCTGGATAATCTCTTTAAGGGAGGGATATGACCATATCCTCACAGGCATAGGGCTGGGAAACGCCGCATACCTGCAGGGTGTGTACGTGGATATGGCTGCGGTGCTGTTCAAATCCTTTGATTTATACAGTGTGGACGGGGCCAATGTGCACAATTTTATATTGCAGATCTGGGCTGAACAGGGGGCGGTGGGGCTATTTGCAAATATGCTGCTGATATTTTATCCGGTCATGCATTTCATAAAAATAAAATTCATCAAAAAGCTCACGGGCGGAAAAACCATTTATGACTACATCATACTGGCATACACCGCCACATTGGCATACAATCTGACAAACAACAATTTTTACATAGAGACCTTCTGGGTGCTGGCCGCGCTGGCTTATGCCTGCAAGGACATATACACGCAGCATGTGTATTTGGATGAACGGGCCGGCTTGCCGGCGGAGCAGGTAAAAAACCGGAACAGATATTCGCCTGGGACACATGTACAGCCGGGCATAGGAGCGGTTCCGCGCAGTTTCAATACGGAATAAAGGAGGGGTGTCTTTTGAAAAAAATCATATCTGCGCTGATTTCAAAATTAAAGGGTGAAAAATACCTGATAGACAGTGACTTTGACATGGGAGCGCTGCTGGGAGTGGTATTTGACAGGGGGGTTCAGGTTATGAGAGGCGCTGTGAAAAGGCTCCGGATAAAAAAATGCGGAGGGCTGCTGTTCTGCGGCAAAAGGGTCAAAATCAGATCAGGACGAAAACTTTATCTGGGGAGAAATGTAATATTTGAAGACAATGTGTTTATAAATGCCTTGAGCAAATCAGGCGTGATAATAGGCAGAAACGTTTCCATAGGCAGAAACAGCATTATTGAGTGTACGGGAGTCATAAGGGAACTGGGAGAGGGGCTTGTAATAGGAGATAATGTGGGAATAGCCCCAAATGCGTTTATTGCCGTCAGAGGCAGAGTCACAATAGGGGAAAACACCATTTTCGGGCCTGGCGTGAGCATACACGCCGAAAACCACCTGTTCGGCGATCCATTTAAGCCCATACGGCTGCAGGGGGCCGGCAGAAAAGGAATAACCATAGGCAGGGACTGCTGGATAGGCTCAAAGGTTGTCATCCTGGACGGGGTAAAAATAGGGAACGGATGCGTAGTGGCCGCAGGTGCGGTAGTAAACGGAGATATCCCGGATTATGCTGTGGCAGGAGGCGTTCCGGCAAAAATCATAAAATACAGGGGAGCCGTAAAAAATCAAATGGCAGAAGCGGGGGTCCAATGAAAATACTGGTTGTCAATAAATTTCTGTACAATAAGGGCGGCAGTGAAACTTATATATTCAATCTATTCGGGTATATGAAAAAGCTGGGACATGAGGTCGAATATTTTGGAATGGACGATCCGGGCAATATAGCCGGAAACAGTGCCGGGCAGGCTGTATCCCCTATTGATTTCAAAGGGAATATTTTAAAAAAGGCCTTATATCCCTTCAGGATCATATATTCGGTTGAAGCCCGCAGAAAAATAGAAAAAGTAATAAAAAATTTCAAGCCGGATATTATTCATTTAAATAATTACAATTACCAGGTAACGCCTTCTATACTCTACGGGATAAAAAAACACCATATCCCGGTTATCCAGACCTTGCACGACCCGCAGCTGGTATGCCCCTACCACCGGCTTTACAACTACAGGAAGGGGCAAAACTGTGAAAAGTGCAAAGACGGCAGGTTTATAAGCTGCGTATCTGAAAGATGCATAGAAAATTCAATACTGAAAAGTGTTCTGGGAGCGGCGGAAAGCTACATATACAGAGGGCTTAAAACCTATGACCATATTGATTACTTTATTTCTCCCAGCAACTTTTTAAAGGAAAAGCTCATTTCCATGAATATAAATTTATCAGAAAACAAGCTAATAGTCCTGCACAATTTTACGGGTGAAAATGCCGCTTTGCATACTGTCCGCAAGAAACCGTATGTATTGTATTTCGGAAGGATATCGGCGGAGAAGGGCATCCGGACATTGATAGAGGCCTGCGGGAGGCTTCCCCGGATCAGGTTTGTATTTGCGGGCTCGGGAGAGATTGAAGACGAATTGGCGGGAATGGACAATATTGAATTCCTGGGTCATAAAACCGGAGAGGAACTGGAGATATTGATAAAAGAGGCGCTGTTTTCAATATATCCGTCGGAGTGGTACGAAAACTGCCCCATGTCGGTGCTGGAATCCCAGATGCTCGGAACTCCTGTCATAGGAGCAGACATAGGCGGAATACCCGAGCTGGTAAGGGACAATCACGACGGCCTGCTCTTTCGCCCGGGAGATCCCGGAGATCTGGCAAAAAAAATCAAATATCTCTATGAAAATGACGGAATAAGAGAGCTGTTTTCACGGAACAGTCTGGAAAAGGCGAAAGAATTTTCAATTGCAAATTATTATAAAAGGCTGGTTGAAATTTATGAAAAGGCAATCAGCAGCCACATAGAGGAAAAAAGGCTTTGGGAGAAGCACTCCGCTTCGGCTAAACCAGGCCATAATTATAAAACGGGAGAAACGGTAAATGAAATTGCC
Source organism: Bacillota bacterium (assembly GCA_023397905.1). Lineage (GTDB taxonomy): Bacteria > Bacillota > Clostridia > Acetivibrionales > DSM-1351 > Ruminiclostridium. The sequence continues at coordinate 23,805 of JAEWSZ010000155.1, forward strand.
GCCGAATAAAAAAAATAAATATTACATCTGCCTGGGGGTAGTATTGGCGGTGTCATTGGCGGCGGGGATATTTTTCAGCCGTTTGCATAAAACAGCCCGGGAGCAGGAGCCGGCGGATATACAGGCCTCCCTGGCAGGAGATATTGCTCTGAAATTCGGGCCCGTAAATAAAACCGGAAATGCCGGTTATTACAACGAAAAGGACGGAGAGTACTACGAAGATGCCGGATATAAAATCAGAGCGAACGACAATACCTCTTATCTCCTGAGCCTGTTTGCCGCGGGAAAACCGGTGAAGCTGGGAGCGGGAAATTATTTGTGCAGAACGGGTATCGTATTAAACGGTAAAAAGTTCACGGTCTCAGGCATTAAAGGCAGGACGAAAATAATATTTGATTCAAAGAATTATATGGACAGCGGTATGGTTTCCTTTAAGGAAAGCCTTATAGTAAATAAAAGCTACGCCAATGAATACGATGAAGAAAGCGCTCAGAGCATAAGTCTCTCGGGAATTATTTTTGAATACAGGAGGTATTCCTATGATTCTCCTAAAACCATCATGCTTTTCAAAAATATAAAAAAGGCTGAAATAAAAAAATGCTCGTTCATAGCCGATCTGGGCAACGGAATACCCGTCACAAATCTGGACCTTTATAACGGGTGCAAAAATGTGACCGTACGGGACTGCTTTTTCAGCAACAGGACAAAGGCCGGCAGCGGCGGCTGCATATGGGTCAGGAATCTGACGGCTCAGGACGTCAGAAAGAAGGACAACACAACTGAAAATATCAATATAGAAAAGTGTTCCTTTGAAAAGGATTCAAAGGACGAGGTCATCGCCGTCTATTCTTCTGTGGGAGACGTTAAAAATGTGGTGATAGAGAATTGCGATATAAAGGATTATGCCGTTGACCAGGAAGTGGTGCTGAGCGTTTATTCAAGCGAAGACAGGTATTACGGGACTGTGGACGGTGTGAAAATATCCCGTAACACCATTTATTCGCAGAATTTCAAAGCGTTTGTAATCATGACCGGCATCGAAAAAAGATCAAAGCCCACTTCCAATATTACGATTGCAGGCAATAAAATACGTGCCGATTCAAAAAGCGCGGAACAAAAAATCATAATATATAACGCCGCGGCAAATAAAAACAGCAATGTCCTTGTAAAAAACAATGAGATCAGAGTTGCAGGGAGCGGGTATGTGGGTATTGCAAATGCCGGCTCAGTCTATGGCAATAAATTATCCGGGGATATTGAAACCGGTATATACAAACAAAAATAGAGGGGAGAGACGAAAAAGTGGATGGATTTATGAAGATTTTATTAAATATGAGGAATTTTTTCATTTTACGGAAGATTTCATATATCATAATGCGCTTCATGGGCATCTGCATACCTTTGAGTGTAAAGATCGGCAAAAATTTAAAACTTGTCCATTGGGCATATGGCTTGGTAATTCACCCAAATACCGTTATCGGTGATAATGTGAGGATATATTCGGGTGTTACTGTCGGGAGAGCTGATATTTATATTGAAAAAAGGAAGGACATAAGCATTTTTATTGCTGATGATGCGGTTATATGCACCGGTGCGAAGATCTTATGCAAGAAGGAGCAGCTAGTGGTGGGAAAGGGCTCAATCATAGGGGCAAATTCGGTTTTGTTCCAATCGACGGGCTGCGGAGAAATATGGGGAGGGATACCCGCACATAAAATCAAGGATGCGGGGGCAAACGCGTATAAGCTTACGGAAGCTGTGGGTGACTAAAAAATATGAAAGTTTGAGGTTAGGATACCATGCCAAAAAGAACATTATACGGTTCAATAATTATTACATACAGGTGCAACGCCAAATGCAACATGTGCGACTGTTTCAAGGACCCAAGCAAACCGGAGGAGGAAATTACGCCTGATATCATCAGGAAGCTTCCGGATATGGCATTTACAAACATTACCGGAGGGGAGCCCTTTATCAGAAAGGACATAGGTGAAATAGTCAGGGAGCTGTACAAAAAAACAGACAGAATAGTAATCTCCACCAATGGCTATTTTACGGACAGGATACTGGAGCTTTGCAGGGAATTTCCACAGCTTGGCATACGGATAAGCATTGAGGGCCTGCAGGAGGCCAACGATGCCATCAGAGGGATACCGGACGGCTTTAACAGAGGCTATGGTACACTGAAAAAACTGGTGGCTGCAGGACACCGGGATGTGGGCTTTGGCTGCACGGTACAGGAAATGAATTCCCGGGACCTCATACCTCTATACGACCTTTCCGATGAACTGGGAATGGAATTTGCCACGGCCACGCTCCACAATTCTTTCTACTTCAGAAAAACAGACAACAGAATTGATGACAGGCAGAAAGTGGCCAGGGCCTTTGAAGAATTGATAAACCGGCTCCTGAAATCCGGGTCTCCGAAAAAATGGTTCAGGGCATACTTCAATCACGGGCTCATTAACTATATATACGGAAATGAGAGATACCTGCCCTGCGGCATGGGAAGCAACGGCTTTTTTGTAGACCCCTTCGGGCATGTCCTGCCCTGCAATGGGAGTAATGAAAGAATGTCCATGGGCAGCCTCCATGAGCAGACCTGGGATGAAATATGGAATTCGGAAAGAGCCGCTGAAGTCAGGAAGCTGGTAAAAAATTGTCCCAAAAACTGCTGGATGATAGGAAGCGTGGCTCCCGCCATGAAGCAGAGGATATGGACACCCATGCGGTGGGTATTGCTGCATAAACTCAAAGGAAGCTATTCTCTTGAAGAAAACAAATTTATCTCATCAGTGGAAATGACTCCTGCCTCCATAGGCGGAGAGTAAACAAGACTGCAAAAGCGAGGAGTCGATGCATATGAAGATCGCAATGATAGGGCAGAAGGGCATCCCGTCCAGGACCGGGGGAATAGAGATCCATGTGGAGGAGCTCGCAAAAAGGCTGGTATTCCTGGGATATGAGGTGGAAGTTTTCTGCAGGAAAGACTACTGTGATGAAAAATTTCAGGACGGAAACTATGAAGGTGTGAAAATCAGGTATACGCCGTTTATAAGGTCAAAGCACCTGGATGCCATCACTCATACCTTTATCTCCACCGTATGCGCACTTTTTTCACACTGCGGCATATTCCATTACCACGCTCTGGGGCCTTCGACTCTCTCGTTCATTCCGAGGCTTTTCGGGAAAAAAGTCGTGTGCACCGTCCATGGCCTGGACTGGCAGAGGGAAAAGTGGGGAAAGCTGGCAGCAGCATACCTGAAGTTCGGAGAATATGCAACGGCGAAATTTTCCCATAAAACCATTAACGTTTCAAAAAATCTGGTGAAATATTACCGGGAAAAATACGCTCTGGAGACAGAATATATACCAAACGGAGTGGAAAGGCCGGATCAGGTCAAGGCCCAAATCATATGGGACAAATACGGCCTGGAAAGTAACAGCTACATACTGTTTCTGGCAAGGCTCGTCCCCGAGAAAGGCGCCCATTATCTCATCGACGCCTACAACAGGACAGATACCGGCAAAAAGCTGGTAATAGCGGGAGGCTCAAGCCATAGCGGCGGCTATGAAAATGAGCTCAGGAAGCTGGGTTCCAATAATGAAAACATTATATTTACAGGCTTTGTAAGGGACAGGGAACTGGCGGAGCTATACAGCAACGCTTATTTTTATGTCCTGCCCTCTGATATTGAAGGCCATCCCATAAGCCTTCTGGAGGCAATGAGCTACGGAAACTGCTGCCTGGTCAGCGATATACCTGAAAACACCGACGTTATAGGAAGCATGGGCTATAGCTTTGAAAAGTCGGAGGCGGGCGACCTGGCAGATAAGATGTCAATGCTGCTTCAGAATGAGAACAAGGTCATGAGAGTTAAAAATCTGGCTGCCAGCTATGTACTCAATAAATACAACTGGGACCGGACCGCAATAAAAACAAAAAACCTTTATAAAACTTTGCTGAAGCCCAAAAACAATAAAAACCGCAGCTGGAGGTTGGGAAATGAAGGTAAAAGACATAATCTTAACTGAAATGCTATCCGCGGCCATCAGAGACGCAGATTTTGATAATAGCAGGTGCATGCCGCCGGATATAGACTGGGAGGAAGTCTATGCCGAAGCGGTTATCCATCAGGTGCACACTCTGGTTTACCCTGTAATAAAAAACATGAACGCAGGAGAGGGACCGGGAAAAGAACTCCTTGAAAAATGGGACAGATCCGTCATGTCATGCGGTTTCAGAATGATATGCGACGGGATATGGGTGGGAAAAGTACTGGAAGAGCTTGGTTCCATGGGGATCAAAACAATTGTGTTAAAGGGCATGGCTCTGAACAGGTACTACCGGCACCCGGAGCTCCGGACCATGGGAGATGCGGACATACTGGTGCGCGAAGCCAATATGGAAAAGGCGGGCCGGATACTCAGGTCCATGGGCTATACTGCCGAGAGGGACCGGAAGACAAAGCATGTGGAATTCCATAAAAAGGGCTGTATTTCCATAGAACTGCACAGGCTGCTTGCAGACCGGGAGTTCCTGGAAAATACAGGTATGCTCCTGAAGGATGCCTGGGACAGGCCTATTCCCATAAAAATAGGAAACGCCGAAACCTTGGCCCTGTCATGGGAAATGCAGGTGCTGCATTTATGCGTACACATGGCTTCACACATAACCTACGGAGGAATCGGGCTGAGGCAGCTGTGCGATCTGGTTGTGGTGGTTGAAAATAAGGGCCGGATTATTGATTGGAATATTGTGCTGGAGAAGTCAATAGAATATGGTATTGACCAGTTCGTACCCTCGATATTTTCAGCCTGCCACCGGCTTCTGGGAATGGAGCTGCCTCCGGGGATGGATACCGGAGCGGACGGTGAAAAGGTTGAGCTGCTCATCGAGGATATTCTATCAGGCGGGAATTTCGGCGTCATGGACCCGCAAAGAATGTCAGCCAACGTACTTTTAAATAATTCTAAGAGAAGCGGCGGGCTTCGATCCGGAAAAAAGCTCATAAAAGCCATGCGCATACTTTTTCCGGGCAGAAAGCTCATGGCCGGAAGATATAAATATGCATATATCAGAAAAAATCCTCTGTTTCTGCCGGTTGCATGGATACATAGAATAGCCCATGGCATTGTGAGAAAGGACTTTAATTTTCAGGATAAAAAGGCCATTTTCAGGGACAGCCGGTTGAGCGGCATGGCTGAAAAGAGGAACGACCTGCTGGAGTGGCTGGGGCTCAGATAGTTACAATTTTGTGAGGGGGTTCATTATGAAAATCAAAAAGGGGTTTATGCTCAGGGAGATAGCGGGCCAGCCAGTGGTGGTACCTTTAGGGTCCAAGGTAATTGAATTCAACGGCCTGATGACCTTGAGCGAAAGCGGCGCCGCATTGTGGAGGATTATGGAGAAGGAAACGACAATGGATGAGCTGGAAGAGTTCCTTCTATCGGAATATGACATAGATAAGGATACGGTGCAAAAGGATGTCGAATATTTTGTTGAAAGCATGAAAAACAACGGCATACTTGAGTGATTTAAGCATGGGGCCGGACAAGGGCTCAGGGAGAAAGAATTTTGAAACGGAGATGCATGACCTTGGATTGGAAAGAATTTCACAGTAAAGTTACCAGGCTGTCCCAGGAAAAGGGGCTTCCGCTTTCGGGAGCTTTTGAATTGACCTCCAGGTGCAATTTCAGATGCAAGATGTGCTATGTGGCGTGCTCCGCAGGAAACAAGGCCGCCGCGGAAAAGGAACTGACGGCCGGACAGTGGATTGAGCTGGGAAGGCAGGCCAGGGATGCCGGCATGTTTTATCTTATATTGACAGGGGGAGAGGTTTTTTTAAGAAAAGATTTTGAAAAGATATATGAATCCCTGAGTGAAATGGGATTGAACATAACCATTTTTACAAATGCCAGCCTCATAACTCCTGAAAAAGCCAGGTGGCTGGGCAGGATACCTCCGCAGCGGGTGAGTGTCACCGTGTACGGAGGCAGCCCCGAGACCTATGAAAAAGTAACGGGCAACAGGGACGGATATATAAGGACAATGCGGGCATTGGAGATCTTAAAGGCGGAAAATATCAGGCTGGAAATAAAAACGACGGTCGTTGAGGCGAATCACAGGGACTACAAGGAGCTTTATGACATAGCTCACACATATTCAAACGTCCTGGGCGTTGTGAACTATATTTCTCCCAGACGGGAGGGAACCGGTTCGGATCCCGCCGGAAACAGGCTTTCACCTGTGGATATAGTGGAATACGAAAACCGCATAAGCCTCTATGGGCAAAGGCTGTATCCCAAAAATAAAAAGCTTGAAATTAAAATCAATGAAGACACGGCAAATGAAGATACGGCGGAAGGGAAAAAAGCGGCGGATGGACCGGAACTGCTGCCGGAGCGCTCAGCATTCAGATGCCAGGCGGGCAAGTCGGGGTTCTGGCTGACCTGGGACGGCAGGATGATCCCCTGCGGGCTGCTGGATACTCCTTGTGCCAGGCCGCTGGAAACAGGCTTTGTAAACGCCTGGGAAGCATTAAAGGAAGGCTGCCGCACCGTACCCCAATGCATTGAATGCCATATGTGCAATATGAGGGAGCAGTGCATATCCTGCCCGGGCAGACTCAAAGCTGAAACGGGAGGCTTTACAAAGCCGGCGGGATATCTCTGTGAAAGCGCGCGGCACAGGCTTGCCCTCAGCAGGGAAAAGCCGCCCGGAGCCGGAAAAATAGCCAGGTAATATCAGGAACGGGCCGAACGGCGGCAGTGCCGCTGATAATATAATTAATGTTTTACGGGAGGTGAAGGAAAATGAAAAAATATATTAAGCCCCAGATGGAATTTGTTGATTTGAGAGTCGAGGAAAGACTTGCGCATACGGTTTGCACAGGTGCGTGCACGGTTGATGTGGAGTACAACGGTAAGAAGTATTACGCAGGTACGGCGTCCGCATGACGGCAATCCGCAAGAATTTATAAAGTGAGGTGAAAAGGATGAAAAAATACGTAAAGCCTTCAATGGATATTATCGATCTCAGAATCGAAGAGAGAATATCGGGAAGCTGCCCCATAGTGGGCTCATGCCTGGATGAACTGGGCAATCTGATAACGGCCAATGACTGAACCCTTATCAGAAAATCAGGCTGTCGGACTATTAATGTTGGAGGGTATTTATCCCTCCAATCTTTATTATGGGCTTTAGCCTCAAACCCAAGCTATGGGCTTTCAGCCGATAATGATTGACTTTAATATATATTGGAGAGTGAGAGAATGCCAGCTTATAACGTGGCCGGGACATATATAAACGTAAAAGCCGAAATCGATTACCTGACGGACAGGATGAAGGAGTTCAGATGCGAGCTCCTCGGAGAACCGGACATCTCTGTAAAAATAGACCAGTGCCCGTCAATAGACAGGCCCCAGGGGCATATGCTCATTGAGGACAATATCAAATGGCTGAAAAAATTCAATGAAAACGAGGGATATCACATATATAGCCTGGACCGTACAAAAACCAACATTCTTTCACATATTGACACCAATATGGAATGGTCGGAGGCACGAATAAAGTGTTTTAAGCCGGAACTGGATGAAAATGCCCCAATTCAGCTGAAAATGTGGTCGGATTTGTACTCCTTCATGCTTGTGGGGATGGTATTCAGATACAACCTTTTAAATAGCGGAGGCATTGTAATGCACGCCTCCTCCATAGCCTGGCAGGGAAAGGGCATATTGTTCACGGCGCCTTCGGGCACCGGAAAGTCCACTCATGTGAGGCTTTGGGAAACATACCTGGGAGAAGCCGTAAGGGTGGTAAACGACGATACCCCGGCCATACGGTTCGAGGACGGAAAGCCGGTGCTTTGCGGAACGCCCTGGAGCGGATCTTCCGACAAGTTTGCAAATATGGAGGTGCCAATAAAGGCAATCGTGGCCTTGAGCCAGGCTCCGGAAAACAGTATCAGGAAACTGGAGGTTTATGAAGCTCTGCCCATGATAATGCCCAGGTGCTTTCTGCCGTATTTCGACGGGGAGCTGATGAAAAAGGCGTATACGGCAATTGAAAAAATCATAAACCGGGTTCCGGTATATCATTTGAAGTGCAGGCCGGACAAAGAGGCAATGGAGTTGGTGTACCAGTGTGTGAAGTAAGGAAGGTGAAGTCCTCCGAAATTTTTCCCATTATAAGGGAGGTACTGCAAGGTGGGCGCAGGGCATGGATAACCGTAACAGGCATGAGCATGTATCCCTTCCTCCGGGAGCATAAGGACAGTGTGGAGCTTTCGGAGGCCTGCCTTGAATCGGTCGGGCGCGGAGATATAGTACTCATCAGAAGGCTTAACGGAGAGTATATACTGCACAGGATCATCAAAAAGGACGGGGATCTATTTTATATCATGGGAGATGCCCAGCGGTGGCTTGAAGGCCCTCTTAAGAGGGAACAGCTAATGGCCGTGGTTACTGCGGTGAGCAGAAAAGACCACAGGTTCTCCTGCCGGAACAGGCTGTGGAGGTGCCTGTCTGCCGTCTGGGTGAATATTGTCCCGTACAGAAAAATAATTCTCAGAGGAATGGGATTTCTGCTGCAGTCAGGAGAGGGCCATGAAAATTACCGGAGAGTATAAAAACTTTATTAAAAATATATTCTGGATTGCCAAAAAGTCAAAGGGCATTACAAAAAGCCTTATAACCATCATTTTGCTGGATGCCTTCACCTCTCTGGCAGGAGTGGCCACGGCGGTATTTTCAAAGCACCTGATAGACAGCGCCGTAGGCGGGAATTTTTACAGGGCCGTACTTTATGCGGCAACCTTCGGCATTCTCATAGTGTGCAGCCTTGGGGCGAGAGCCGCCACATCGGTCATTTCCGTCAGGACCGGAGAAGCGCTTGCAAACAGCATAAGAGAGCAGATGTTCTCCAGGATAGCGAAAACAGAATGGTTTTCTGTGACCCGGTATCACAGCGGGGATATCCTGACCAGACTGACCAGCGACGTAGGGGCCATAGCCACAGGCGTCACAGATACGCTGCCGGGCATTGTATACCTGTGCATTCAGCTGACGGCGGCCTTCGGTACACTGCTGTATTATGAACCTACGCTGGCGGTGCTGGCGTTTGTTCTGGGGCCTTTTACGGTTCTTTTCAGCAGGATATGGGGAAGGAAAATGAAGAGGCTTCAGATAAAGGTACAGGAGTCGGAGAGCGCATACCGTTCCTTTATTCAGGAGGCCGTTGAAAATATGACGGTGGTCAAGACCTTCAGGCTGGAGGAAAAAAATACCGGTACCATATCCCGGCTGCATAATGAGCGGCTCGGCTGGGTCAAAAAAAGAAATGCAACGGGAGTGATCGCCAGCACCGTGTTGGGAACCGGCTATTGGGCAGGCTACTTTCTGGCGTTTTGCTAGGGCGCCTTTAAGCTGAGCAGGGGCACCACCACCTTTGGCACGCTTACGGCTTTTCTTCAACTGGTGTCCCAGGTGCAGGGGCCTTTCGTGGGGCTGGCAAAAACCATTCCGCAGGTAGTGTCCGCAATGGCGTCGGCGGGAAGATTGATGGAAATGGAAAGCCTGCCGCTGGAAAGCGTATCCGGCAAACTTCCCGGGGGAACAAAAGCCGGTATAAGGCTCCGGGGACTGACCTTTGCCTATGGAGGCGGCAGTCCGGTCCTGGAAAGGCTCAATGCAAATATCAGGCCGGGAGAGATCGTGGGCCTGGTGGGCACGTCGGGAGAGGGGAAAACAACCCTGATAAGGATACTTCTCGCCTTGCTCAGGCCGGAGGCAGGCAGCGCTTCACTGGTGGCGGAGGATGGCGCGGAGTATGAGGTTTCGGCGGATACCCGTGACTGGATATCATATGTGCCCCAGGGCAATACTTTGTTCAGCGGGACAATAGAAGACAACATAAGATCCGGCTTCCCGGAGGCGACGCTCACAGAAGTGAAGGCGGCGGCCGGAGCAGCGTGCGCCATGGACTTTATTGAAGGGCTGGCCGAAGGTTTAAATTCAAAAATAGGGGAGCATGGAATAGGCCTTTCGGAGGGCCAGGCCCAGAGAATAGCAATTGCCAGGGCCTTGCTGAGGAAAACGCCGGTGCTTATTCTGGATGAGGCTACCTCGGCGCTGGATATCAATTCGGAAATGCATGTCTTAAAAAGCATACGTGAAATAAGGCCTGCCAGAACCTGTATAGTGGTGACCCACAGGCAGACGGCCCTGTCCGTATGCTCCAGGATATTGCGGCTGGAGGACGGAAGGCTGAGGGAACAGCGTGTTGAGGATTGCAATATCGGGGCGTAACAGAAATCATACAAAGAAACGGCAGAAATCGTAAAAGTACTTTTTCAATGGAAAGGAATTGGTAGTTATGATTGATATACATAGTCATATCATACACGGAGTTGATGACGGACCATCAACTATAACACAGTCTCTGAATATGGTCAAAGAAGCTGAAAGACTTGGTATCAGCGTAATAGTGGCTTCTCCTCATTATCATGAAACGGTATTTGACTTAGAGCGGCTGGAGGAAAACTATCAGGAGCTGCTCTACAGGTCGGGGGATTATGAAGTTGCAATAAATCTGGGCTATGAGGTATTCGCGGATCCGCATAACCGGCTGCTTCTTAAAAACAGGAAAAAGCTCGGCCTGAGCAAATCGGGAATCATACTGTTTGAATTCCCCTTTAACGCCAGTCCGCAAAAATGTGTGGAGATGATATACAGATTCAGACTGCAGAAAATAATTCCCGTCATCGCTCATGCGGAAAGGAACAGGGTATTTCTCAATAAATTTGAATATTTTGTGGCTTTTATAAAGGCGGGCTGCTATATACAGGTTGACGCCGCAAGTATAGCCGGTGTGTACGGCTCGAGGATAAAAGATTTTTCCAGAAGGCTGCTCAGGATGAAGTTTGTGGATATGGTGGCTTCAAACGCCCACTGTGCTGACGATTATGCAAATTGGTATACCGAGGCCTATAACAATGTATCACAGTGGGTGGGAAAGGAAGAAGCGGGAATGCTTTTTCACGATAATGCCAAAAGTCTTCTTGAATGCGGGAACCAGGACGATATTGCATATAAAAATATATTGAGGCGGGAGAGGCTTATATGAAGGATATAGAATTCGATGTGGGATATGTGGTGGATCAGAGAGCCATGTTTTATAATGTCTCGGCTATTTATAACTTTTTAAAGCGGATGTTTGACATAGTGGCAGCTCTTGCGGCTGTAGCGGTTCTATCGCCCTTGTTTCTGGTTGTGGCCCTGATCATAAAAATAGATTCCCGGGGACCGGTATTATTTAACCAGAGCAGGATAGGCTTTATGGGAAGGCCGTTTTATATGCATAAATTCAGGTCCATGGTGTCCGATGCCGAAGAGAGGTTTAAAGAGGTGGAGGATAAAAATGAAATAAGCGGCTGTATGTTTAAAATAAAAAATGACCCCAGAATGACAAGGGTCGGCAGGATTATCAGAAAGACCAGCATTGATGAATTGCCCCAATTGTTTAACGTAATAAAGGGGGAGATGAGCATGGTGGGGCCGCGGCCGCCAATAGGCAGAGAGGTCCAGAAATATGACGCCTGGCACAATCTGAGGCTGTCGGTGAAGCCCGGCATAACTGGCCTGTGGCAGGTAAGCGGAAGAAATGAAATAGGTTTTGAGGATATGTGCAGGCTGGACCTTAAATATATCCGCGAGCGCAGTATTAAATGCGATCTGAAAATAATATTGAAAACTTTTCCGGCTTTGTTCCAATACAACAAAGTTTCCTAAATATTAATTATGGAGAAGATTAAAAAGGCATATGGGAAAATTACAAAAGAAAAAAACGTCTGTCCGGGTAAAATTGGCGGCAGGGCTCATTGCGGCAATCGTAATTGCCATAGCAGGGGCGCTCATATTTATTGACATACAGTTGAACAGGATCGGAGATGTAGAAGATTTTGCGGTAGTTCCGCCGGAAAATGAATATTTTGAACCGGATGAGAGCTATACCGGTGCGAATGGCGTTGACGGAAGCGTTGAAAGCGGCGGGGCTGGCATATCGGGTGAGGAAGCCGCCGGCAGTGCCGCTGAAACAGGGGGGATTATCTGGCCGGAGGACGGAGATATACCCGAAGACCGGGATTACATCAATATATTGCTGATCGGGCAGGACAGGAGGCCCGGAGGAACCGGAGCCAGGTCCGATACAATGATATTATGCACCGTCAACAAAAAAAACAATACCATTAAACTGACATCTCTGATGAGGGATCTGTATGTCCAGATACCCGGGTACAGCGACAACAGGATAAACGCGGCATACGCTTTCGGAGGGGCGGAGCTGCTGGACAGGACCATAGAAAAAAACTTCCAGGTCCATATTGACGGGAATGTGGAAGTTGACTTCGAGAGGTTTCAGCAGGTCATCGACAAAATCGGAGGGATCGATATATCAATAAATAGCGCGGAGGAGGCCTATCTGAAAAGGAAGGGTTTTTCCGGCCTGTCCGCGGGAACAGTGCATATGGACGGCCCGCTGGCTCTGGCATATTCCCGTATCAGGTATATAGGGAATGCGGATTATGAAAGGACCGAGAGGCAAAAGAGGGTGCTGATAACCGCATATAATGACATTAAAGGGCTTAAGCTCCCCCAAATACTCAAATTGCTCAATGATACCCTTCCTATGGTGAAGACGGATCTGAGCAACCGGCAGATCGTCGGTTATACCACCGGAGTCATGCTGATGGGAGTGGAGGAAATACAGACATACCGGATTCCGGCAGACGGGACATTCACTCCCAAGAGTATCAGGAGGATGTCCGTGCTTGTGCCGGACCTGACTGCAAACCGCAGGATACTGCAGGATATCATAAGGTCAGCTGAGGCTGAAACCTTCGGCTTCAGGTGAATGCTGCTTTTGGACCTGCAGTAATTGACTTGTGAAAAACAGGCATGGTGTTTCAAAATAATGTGCTATAATAAAGGGACTGTTGAACTTGTTGTTTTCAACAGTCCCTTTGCTGTTTCAGGGGCTTAACCGAAATATTACCGGATGCGAAAGGACCTTAACCACATTTATGCGGAAAAAAATAATTGCAGCTTCCTCCTGGATAATTGTCCTGCTCTGGATGATACTTATTTTCAGGCTTTCAGGCCAGGTGGCCCATAAGTCCAACGGCCTAAGTCTGGGAATAACGGATTTTATCATAAATGCCTTCAAAAGCTTTTGGCCCGGAGAGGCTTTTGATACGGGAAATTTGAACCATATAGTCAGGAAAACCGCACACTTTACCGCGTATCTGATTCTGGGGATACTGTCCTGCAATGCGCTGAAGCAGAGCGGCGTAAACGGATGGAGGAAGCCCGTCCTGGCATTGGGACTGTGTATATTATACGCCGCCAGCGACGAAGTGCATCAGCTTTTTGTAGCCGGCAGGAGCGGGCAGCCTTTAGATGTGTTTATCGACAGTTTGGGAGCGGCTGCCGGGATTGGGATTTACACGCTGCTGGGAAAATACAGTATTGTCAGAAATAAGAAAATTAAAAAATAGGACTTGTCTCACATGCATAATTAAATATATAATTATTCCGGAGGATGAAATTATATGGATGAGAAAATATTAAGTATCCTTGAGTCATTATCCAAAAACAAAATAAAGAAAAAAATAACAGGATAAGATACAGAGGGGGATTTTCCCTCTTTTTTTATTATCTGGCTTCGCCGCTTTTGTTATGGTTAATTTGCGGTTAAATATTGTTAAAAAATAATTATGAGTTATATATTGACCTTTGTAATCCCAATATATAAAATATTAAAAGGTATGTTTTAAAATTAATTTAATGCATTTCTATATATTGCAATCGCATGAAAATGTCGAGAGGAGTAAAACAATGTCAGTAAAGTATATCTTCGTAACTGGTGGTGTGGTTTCCGGATTGGGTAAAGGAATAACGGCGGCATCGTTGGGAAGGCTTCTAAAAGCAAGAGGTGTACATGTAACAATACAAAAATTCGACCCGTATATAAATGTGGACCCGGGCACCATGAGTCCATATCAGCACGGAGAGGTTTTTGTAACGGAGGATGGGGCCGAGACAGACCTTGATCTGGGTCATTATGAGAGGTTCATTGACGAAAATCTCAGCAAAAACAGTAACGTCACAACGGGAAAAATTTACTGGTCGGTTATCAGCAAGGAAAGAAAAGGTGACTTCCTGGGAGGCACGGTTCAAGTTATCCCACATATTACAAACGAAATTAAAGATAGAATTTTCAGAGTAGGCAAGTCAGAAAGAACAGATGTGGTTATCACCGAAATCGGGGGAACCGTCGGCGATATCGAAAGTCTCCCGTTCCTCGAGGCAATCAGACAGGTTTCAACCGAAATAGGAAGAGAAAATGTGATGTTTATTCACGTTACATTGGTACCCTACCTGAGCAAATCCGGCGAGCTTAAGACAAAACCGACACAGCACAGTGTCAAGGAGCTTATAAGTCTTGGAATCCAGCCGGATGTTATTGTTTGTAGGACAGAAAAATCCCTTTCCCAGGATTTAAAGGATAAAATAGCGTTTTTCTGCAACCTGCCCAGCGGGGCCGTAGTTCAGAATGTTGACGCCGAAGTTCTCTATGAAGTTCCTTTAATGCTTGAAAAAGAGGGACTTGCCAAATTGGTCTGCAAGCGTCTGAAACTCGCATGCAATGATCCTGATCTCTCCGACTGGGAGGAAATGGTGAGAAGGCAGAAAAATCCAAAGAGCTCGGTAACCATTGCACTGGTTGGAAAATATGTTGAGTTGCACGATGCATATCTCAGTGTTGCGGAATCCCTGAGGCATGGCGGAATTGCAAACGATGTAGAAGTTGACATAAAATGGATAAATTCCGAGGATGTTGAATCTGGAGATGTGAACGAATTCCTCAAGGATGCCGACGGAATACTTGTTCCAGGCGGCTTCGGCGACAGGGGGATAGAAGGTAAGATCATGGCCGTAACCTATGCCAGGGAGCACAAGATCCCATTCTTCGGAATATGCCTGGGAATGCAGATGGCGGTTATAGAATTTGCCAGAAATGTTGCGGAGCTTCACGATGCAAACAGCTCTGAGTTTGGGGAGACCCCATATCCGGTTATAGACCTTATGCCGGACCAGCGTGATATTGACGAGCTGGGAGGCACCATGAGACTGGGCGTCTATCCCTGCAAAATAAACGAGAAGACAATGATCCAGGAAATTTACAATGACGAGCTTATATATGAGCGCCACAGGCACAGATATGAGTTTAACAATGAGTTCAGAGATACATTTACGAGATCCGGAATGGTTTTGTCGGGCCTGTCCCCCAGCGGGAAGCTTGTTGAAACCATTGAGCTGAAGGACCATCCCTGGTTCATCGGAGTCCAGTTCCATCCTGAATTCAAGTCCAGGCCAAACAAGCCCCATCCATTGTTCAGAGACTTTATCAGGGCGTCATACGAATGTAAAGATATAAAATAAATAATAAAAAATAGGGGAGGTTTCCAATATGCTTGATATTGGAAACCTCCCCTATTTTTTTAATCCAGGATGGCAGCAGGGAATTCATAAAGATTTTCTGAAATGTAAACAAAATAATATAAGTTTTAGTGCTAAAAAGTCCTACTTTTTATTGCAGTATCCTTGATATAATATTATCGGATGAACTTTCTATCTGCATTTCCGCATCAATGTTTTAAGTTTAATCAACTTCATTCGGGGGTATGTTTCATGAACAGGTTTCATAGTATGAGATCAAAAATTTTAGTATTTTGTACTATAAGTACTCTGCTCGCGTTGGGGCTTCAGACGATTTTCTTCCAGTACACTTCCACAAAGCTTATCTATAATCAGGCAAGAGACGCCAGTTGGAATTCCATGAAAAATATGCAGGACGATATATATACTTATATAAAAGCAATGGAAAATACTCTTTTAAAGATATACAACGAACAGACATTTATATCCGATCTGGCGGTTGGAGACGATATTGAGAATATCCGCACAAAATATTCAAGTCTGGCCCATTCTTTTGCATTGGCGGAATTCGAGACTTCCCAGAATGTGAATGCAATGTATATCTATGATATAGACCATAACCTTATCAGCAGCTTCAGACATGCGTCAACACCTAAGTTCTCCTACCCCGGAAATATATATGAAGACATGCGAAAGTATAATTCGGCTATTGTAAAAGATTATGTATCTTCGGACAATAAAACAATGCTCATATCCAGTTATTATAACAGCAGCCGTGAAAAGAATATGATCAGATTTACTCTGAAATTGTATTATAATAATGCAACAAAAAAAATCGGATACATTGTCTGCGATGTAGATCTTAAAAGTTTCACCAGAATAATGCAGAAATATATATATTCCAGCCAACAGGTCATCTGGCTTCAGCCCATCGGAGACAGGCCTATAATTGAAATAGGGGAGTTGTCCAGCAAACAGAAGGACTATTATTTAAATTCCATAAAATTGATTGAATCAAATAACTGGAATACAAAAAAAGTATCCCGGGACAGTGAGAGTGAATTTTTTGAGATACAGCAAAGTAAATACAACCTGGCTGCGTTTTCTCTCACACCGCAGTCGCTTCTGGAGTCAAACCAGCAGGTGCTTAACAGGAATCTGCTGATTATAGCTGTGCTTATTTTATTTGTATTCATAATAGCATCCTTTGCAATTTCAAACATGCTTACAATACCGCTGAAGAAAATGGTAGCCACTATGAACAGAATAAAAAAAGGCAATACCTCTTTACGCCTCACAAACCTGGGTAAGGATGAAATAGGATTCATGGGCGAAAATTTTAATGAGATGCTGGATCAGATAGAAACCTTGATTTTTGAAGAATATCAATCAAAACTGTTAGTGAATACGGCTAAATATAAAGCATTGCAGGCACAGGTAAATCCCCATTTCCTGTACAATACTCTGGAAACTATGAGCAGTATTGCGGCTTCCCAGCAATGTATAGAGGTAAGCAAGCTATGCATTGCATTATCCAAGATCTTCCGTTACAGCATTAATATGAACGAACCTCTTTCAACAGTTGAAGATGAGATCAGGCATATTGAAAATTACATGTATGTCATGAATACCAGGACTCAAAACAGTATCAGATTTGAAATAAAGATAGAACAGGAACTTCTGAAGGAAAAAATACCGCGGCTGTCCATCCAGCCTCTGGTCGAAAACTCCATCCAGCATGGGCTTAAGAACAAGCGGGGAGAAAAGAATATATGCATAAGCGGAATAATAGAAAACAATCTGTTTAAACTCATGGTCAGCGACAATGGTACCGGAATGGATGCGGTCAGGATCAACAGCCAGCTCCGGAATCCTGAAATAGACGTGTTGGAGACCCGTTCATCCATAGGAATGAACAATATTAACGCCAGGATAAAAATACTTTTTGGAAATGAATATGGAGTCAGGGTTGAAAGCGATGATACAGGAAGCCGGGTTTCAATCAATATTCCCGCAATGGAAAGGGAGGTGTAGAAATGACAACCGAAAAATTCAAGCTGTTGATGGCTGACGATGAGTACTGGGTCAGACAGAATTTAAAAGCAATGATTGACTGGGAAGAGTACGCCATAGATTTTATGGACATGGCCTGTGACGGAGAGGAGGCTTTGGATAAAATTGAGGCCGATTGCCCCGATATACTGATTACCGATATAAATATGCCTTTTATTTCAGGAATTGAACTTATGAGTATTTTGAAAAAAAGGCATCCTGATATAAAAGTTATTGTATTAAGCGGATACAGCGAGTTCGAATATGCAAGACAGGCCCTTCACCATGGTGCGGTAGATTATCTTTTAAAGCCCATTGTTAAAGAAGATTTACTGGATATCGTAACAAAATGTATTTCGGAGATAACTGAAAAAAGAAAGCTTGAAAAAGAAAAGAAAGATACCGAAGAAAAATTGTATGTGGCAAAGTCCATGATACAGGACAGAAAATTCAGCGAACTCATAGATAATAACAAGGCAGACGATATACAGGATAATTATATACCGGAAGCTTTAAGCATATGGCCGGGATTCAACAAATTCACGTTAATTGTGGTCAAAATCGATAAGTTGGTTAAAATATGCAAAAGAACAGGTGTCACCGATCCCAATAAACTGCTGCATCTTATAAAAGGACACATTTATGATAATATAAATCACGGCGGCATGGTGTTCAATAATATATTCGTGCCCAATGAATTTATTGTACTGACCTCTATGAATAAATCAGAAATAGATATTTTCTGTGATAAGGCAATGAGGAGCGTCAGGGAAATGACCCGCTCCGAGGTAAGCGTGGCAATAAGCAGGTCTTATCCGTCCATTGGTGATATACGCAGTGCATACAACGACGCCTTGCTGGCTATGATGACCAGAAAATTTTCCGCAGGCAGCTATAAAATTTATTTTGATGACATAAATAATCTGACATTCACTATAAGAATAACTTCCGAGCAGGAAAACCAGTTAATTTTTGCAGTTCAAAACAGAAATAAAAGACTTATAAACAAAGTGCTTTATGAGGATATAGAAATCCAGAAACTATACGGCAATAAGGCCGTATTTCTGGAGGTCAAGCAAATAATTGATAAGGTGGCCTGGATAGTATATAACTATTCGGTGCATGAGAATTCTCCAAATCAAATTCTTGCCATTGATAATCTTGTTGAGCTTTTGAATATGACGCTGGAAAGCTTCAATATGTCGGATGTGTGCAATGTCATAGATCAGATAGTGGACGAGTGCCTGGATTCCAACGATTTGCCGGGATCCAATGAAACTGTAAAACATGTGGTAAAGCAGGCAGTAAAGTATATCGATGAAAACTATTTTGAGGATATTTCCCTTTCGACTCTGGCAGATACTTTTCACATAAGCAAAACCTATCTTTCCAAAGCATTTAAACATGAGGCCGGTTTGAATGTAATGCTTTATATAGCAAAAAAAAGAATAGAAAAGTCTATAGAATACATGAAACAGGATGACCTGAGCCTCACAGAAATTGCTTCTTTGGTGGGATATGACGATTATGCCTATTTTAACCGGGTATTCAGAAAGTTTATGGGCAAGGGTCCAAGGGAGTATAAGAGCAATCTTAATTTGCAGAAATAATAAAGCTAATTTTGTATAACTTATTTTGACTAAAATGTCCTACTTATATGAAAATCATCTTCGATATAATCAAACCATATCAAATATATCTAAGGAGGAAGATAGATATGAAATTTAAGAAATTGGCTGCATTGTTTTTAGCATTGTCAATGATTGTATCCGTCGGTGCAGGTTGCGGTTCAAATTCGGAAAGTACTGCCGGTACTTCCGGACAATCCGGTTCAGAAAGCACGGCAACAGCGGGCGGAGAAGAAGTTACCCTCAAGGTTCTGGCGGGACAGTCAACTACTGATGCCGGAATAGAGGATATGATTGATCAGGCCCTGGCAAAAAAATATCCCAATATCAAACTTGAATGGGAATGTGTTGACTGGGGAAAGGATTTTCAGCCTAAAATGCAGCAATATATGCAGTCAGGGCTTCCGGACATTATGATAGGCAAAGCCCAGGATGTTGCGACTTACGGTTCAAAAAGCCTGCTTGGAGATCTTACAGGAAAACCTTATTTATCAAATGTCCTGGAGGCCGCCATTCCCGGAGTGACCCTTGAGGGAAAAACATACGGAATAGTTTATAATGCCTTATATCAGGGTGTTTACTACAATAGAAAAATATTTACCGATAACAATATAGAAATACCAAAGACGATAGATGATTTGAATAAGGTTATTGAAAAGCTCAACTCTTTAAAAATAACGCCGTTTGCAACACACTTCCTTGATACCTGGAGTATCGGGAATATTACAATGCAATTTGCAATAAACGACGTTTTCAACAAATATCCCGATTGGGGAGACAAATTGCGCAGCGGTGAAGTATCCTTTCAAACTTCTCCGGAGTACCGCGCATGCTATGAGTATAATAAGCTGATATATGATAACACATGGAAGAATGAGACTTTCTCGCTGGAACAGACCGAGTGCGATGCGAGATTTGTTAAAGGTCAGGCAGCCATGAAAGTATCCGGTTCCTGGTCTATCCAGAATTTCCTTGATGTAGATGAAAATGCTGATTTCGGCATATTTCCGTTTCCAAATCAGACAGGTGATTCCAAGCTTATATTCGAACCCAATATAACATTTATGAAGAGTGCGAATTCATCCTATCAGGATGCTATAGACAAGGTATTTGAGGTAATTACCGGGGATAGGGATCTGGCTCTGGAAGTATACAATTACACAAAGACCGCATCTATGCTGAAAGATGTGACGCCTACCTTTAAAAATCCGAGCCAGAAGGATGTTGACAAATACGCTTCCGAGGGAAATATAGTTGATGCCAATATCGGCAATACACAGTTGGTATGGGGCGGCTTCCAGGAGGAAAATGCCAAGGATATAGCAACATGGCTCCAGGGTAATGCCGCCATAGAGTCGGTGCTGAAGGCCTCCGACTCAAGAAAGGGCAACAGCAAGCCTTAATCTTAATTAACTTAAAGCTAAATCGTACTTAAAAAGGCGGCCTCGCATGGGCGAAAATCCCTGAAGCGGGGCCGCTGAACTGAAGGGGTTATAAATATGAAAAAACGTTCACAGAATGGTATCATACTGGCTCAATATGTTTCTCTTGTGCTTCCCGGCATGATAATTTTTACAATTGCACTTATTATTCCGATGTTCCTGGCTTTCAGATATTCACTTACCAGTTGGAATGGGATGACACCTGAAAAACCGTTTGCAGGCCTGGAGAATTATAGAAGACTATTTACAGATGAATATGCTATAGACGCATGGATATTTACAATTAAATTTACAATATTAAATACCGTTATACAGAACGTTTTGGCATTGCTTTTCGCTGTAATACTTGACAGCGGTATCAAACTGCAGAAGCTTTACAGGACAATATTATTTATTCCGTGCCTGATAAGCGCTATCGTAGCGGGATTTATATGGATGAAGATGTACTCCAATGTACTGCCTGCAATAAATGAACTTCTGGGAACTAAAATCAATTTTCTTCTGTTCGGAAGTCAGAATACGGTCCTGCCGGGATTGGTTATTGCAAACAACTGGCAGTGGATCGGTTACTGGATGCTGATTTATCTGGCAGCATTGCAGTCCATACCCATAGACATGTACGAATCTGCCAAGGTAGACGGTGCATCAGCCGTAAGAAGGTTTTTCAGTATTACCCTCCCAATGCTTGCACCTGCCGTAACTATCTGCGTTGTGGGAATAACAACCGGTTCTTTGAAAGTATACGATCTGATGGTATCCTCCACAGGCGGAGGACCCGGAAGAGCATCCACGTCTATAATTTACCTTATTTACAATACCGCAATCAGCGGCAGACAGTATGGTTACGGGTCGGCAATGTCCATATCACTGGTGGCGATATTGCTGATAATTGCGGTAATTCAACTTAAAGTCCTTAGGAAAAGAGAGGTGCAGCTATAATGAATTCTGAAACCAAAACAAAAACTTTAACCGGAAAAATCAACGCCATATTGATTCAAATTTTTATAACAATAGCGGCACTGTTTTTTCTGACTCCCATAGCAATTGTTATCAACTATTCATTTAAAAACAAAAAGGAGCTGTATTTGAACAGTCCGCTGTCACTTCCACAGGAATTCAGCTTTAAGAACTATTTGACGGCAATAAAAAAGCTGAATATGGTCACTACCTTTACGAACACGTTCATATACACGGCCATATCGGTACTATTGCTGGCAGTGTTATGCGGAGCGGCTGCGTGGGCTATCGCCAGGTGCAGGCATAAATTTTTTAAGTTTTCCTATGTTTATTTCCTCATAGGGATACTGATCCCTTACCAGGCGCTTTTTCTGCCAATATATATAGTGGGCTTCAAAATCGGGCTGACCAATACAAGAGCGGGAGTTATACTGATGTACATTGCCACGGGCATATCCTTCGGAGTATTTCTGATGACAAGTTTTATGTCAACAGTCCCCATAGAAATAGAGGAAGCGGCCAGAATTGACGGGTGTTCCGTTTACAGGACGTATTTTTCAATAGTAATGCCGCTGTTGAAACCTGCCATAGCCACTCTGGCAATTATGCAATCGTTTATTATATGGAATGACTATTTAATGGCAAGCTTATTTGTAAGCAGCAAGCAGCTGAAAACACTGACGGTTGCAATGCAGGCCCTGTTTTCACAGCAAACCAGTGATTATACTACCGCAATGGCAGCCATCGTAATTTCGGTACTGCCCATAGCAATACTTTTTGTAAGCCTGCAGAAGTATTTTATAAAGGGCATGACTGTGGGGGCAGTAAAAGGATGACGGAGGCAATATGAATATAAACATTATTGAGAACGGAATATACTTGAATATCGATGTAACGGATGAAAAGGACGTAAGGCTCCTGCATCTGGGAGGCAGGGAACAGAAGATTGAAATACCGGACCAAAGCCGTCAGAAGTACAGATTGGTGGAAATCCATGAAACGGGTATGAACCAGAATATTCATCACGGAAGCAAGCATATAGGCTCTTGCCCGGGCTATTTATTAAAATATCACAGCCATAAGGATTATACCAATGAACTGGGGCGCAAGCTGGAAATCACCCAGCAGTACGGCGGTATGTTTGTTACCAGCCATATCCAGTTTTATAACGGCTTAAGGGTAATAAAAAGCTGGACCGAAGGGTACAATGAGTCGGCAGAAAGCCATCCGATCGAGTACATATCCTCTTTTGCGCTGACAGGCCTTCCTTTTAATGCTGCAAAAGCCAGGGACAAGGGCGCTTTGATGTATATACCCCACAGTACCTGGTATGGTGAGGCTCAGTGGAAGACCTATACACTGAATGAGCTTGGGTATGATGTGGTCAACGATATTTCCACCGGTGCTTCGGTAAAACGCATAACGCATACCAGCACAGGCACCTGGGCTTCATCGGAATATTTGCCCATGGGGAGCTATGAAAACAAGGATACCGGCAGTACAGTCACATGGCAGATAGAAACTTCGGGTTCCTGGTTCTGGGAGCTCAGCGACATAGCCGAAACCTTGTACCTCAATATATCGGGACCCACCTATCAGGAAAACAACTTCCTGAAAATATTAAAGCCCGGAGACAGCTTCCGCTCGGTGGAATGTGCAATTGCATTTATAAACGGTGATTTTGAAGAATCAATACAGGAGCTGACAAAGTACAGAAGAAGAATCAGAAGAAAAAATCAGGACAACGAGAATCCGTCGGTGATTTTCAACGACTACATGAATTGCCTGACGGGGGACCCCACCACCGGAAAGCTCATCCCTTTAATAGAGGCGGCGGCAGAGGCGGGCTGCAAATATTTCTGCATCGACTGCGGCTGGTATGCCGATGGGTTCTGGTGGGACGGTGTGGGGGAATGGCTTCCCTCAAAAGCAAGATTTCCCGGCGGAATAGAAGAACCGTTGGATTATATAATTTCAAAAGGCATGATCCCAGGCTTATGGCTTGAGCTTGAAGTTATGGGGATCAATTGCCCTCTTGCAAATAGGGTTTCAACCGACTGGTTCTTTCAGAGGAACGGCAGGCCTGTTATTGATGAAGGCAGATACCAGCTGGATTACCGCAATCCTGAAGTGATACGGCATGCAAACGGTGTAATACGGAGGCTGGTGGAGGAGTACGGCGTAGGATATATAAAGATGGATTACAATATAAACGCCGGACCTGGAACCGAAAGAGATGCCGACAGTGCGGGGGATGGCCTTCTCCAGCATACACGGGCATATTTGAAGTGGCTGGACGGTATTTTTGAGAAATATCCCGACCTGATTATTGAAAACTGCGGCAGCGGTGGAATGAGAATGGAATATTCCCTGCTGTCAAGGCACAGTATCCAGTCTGTCACAGATCAGACGGATTATCTGAAAATGGCTGCGATCTCCGCCAACTGCATGACGGCTGTGACGCCCGAACAGGCGGCTATCTGGTCATACCCCTTAAGGGACGACGACTGTGAAGAGGCAATATTCAACATGGTCAATGCAATTCTGTTCAGGATACATCAAAGCGGACATCTCGCAGAAATTTCCGCAGACAGGCTGAAATATATAAAAGAGGGGATACAATACCATAAGCAGATATGCCGGGAGCTTAAAGAGGGCGTTCCATTCTGGCCAATAGGATTAGCATCATTGTCAGACGAATATATATGTGCCGGGATAGACTGCGGGGATAAGCTGTATATCGCAGTATGGAGAATTGACGGTGAAAAAGAGTTAGTTGATATACCCATTAAGCAGGCCAGGAGCAAAAAAGCCCAGGCCGTCTGCAAATATCCTGCGGGTATACCTGCAATCTATCATTTGGACAGCCATAAATCCGTCCTGTCTGTTAAACTTGAACCCAGAACTGCCCGGATATTCGAAATAGATCTGAAATGAATATTCTGCAGGCAGACTTCTTTAGACAGGCCTCTTGTCAAATTTCCAAATGAAGAGGCATTCATCGACTTCCATGTTTATGCCCGTGCCATGCATCTCGTACAAAACATCATGAATGTTTGGCAGGGGTTCGGTCCCTACTTAATAATTTTTTAAAGTTTTTTTCAACTTACACATAAAAAACTTATCATATGAGATAGGAGAGATGAACATGAAAATCAGAAAAAACGTTAAGTTTAAACTTTTATCGGCATTTTTAACAGCATCATTGCTGTCAACCTCATTTTATGGCTTGTTTCCGGTGATGAATCCGGAAGCACAGGCCGAACCCATACCCGTTCCAGCTTACGAATGGACTTTTGACGGGAACTCTGTAGACGGTACAACAGTCAAAAATATACAAGATACCACAAATACTTCCGGAAGTGCAATACTGCTTGGAGGAGCGAGTATACAGCCCAATAGCGAACGGGCTTCCAATGTTTTGAACCTTCCGGGAGGGAATGCCGGAGCGGGTTCGCTGAAGCTGCCTGAAGATCTCTATGGGGGAGTTACCGATGGGTTTACTGTTTCCATGTGGATAAAGGCAGATGCTTCAGCCAGTCATTATTCCAGGATTTTTGAGTCCTCAAACGGTACTTTGGGAACTGCATGGCAGGGACATTCAGGCTCCTGGCAGGATACCGAGATCACCTTTGTAGTCGGAGGCACAGATACGGCTGCTACCAGATACAACTCCGCTATTCAGATAGGAGAACCCAATAAAGCCGCCACAATGCGGAATAAGCTAATCTGGGACAAAACCTTTGAAAAGGCAAAATGGCAGCATGTCCTGGTCAGTGTCAGCACGACAGATTACGAGGTTTACCTCAATGGCGTTAAGGTCGCAACAACGGAAAATACCGATTCGGGGGCCAGTACAAACGCCACACTCCGGGAAGCTCTGACCAGGCTTTTTGATCCTGATTTTTTAACAAGTTTGAAGTATAATTCAATCGGACAGTGTGTATACACTTCCGACAGTGATTTAAAAGCGCAAATAGACGAAGTCAGATTTTACAATCAGGCTTTAAGCGCCGGACAGGCAAATGAGGTTTTTTCTTCATACAAGGTTATAACTTCAGAGCTTGAAGCAAAAATAGCACAGGTCCGGTCAGTGAGCCCGAGCCTGTATACCCGTGCCTCCTATGAAGCGCTCATGGACCAGATACCCGCTGCCCAGGCGGTTGTTGACGATCCGGTCAGCGCGGCAAATGTACAGAATGCAATTGCGGCACTGGATGAAAAGCTAGGGGCGCTGGTGGAATATACGGGAACTCAGCCTCCGGATCCTTCCGGAAATGCGGACAGAAGGCAGCTGGATGCCGAGCTTGCCAGTGCCACAGGGCTGTCCGGGGAGCTTTATACCGAAGCAAGCTATCAAAATCTTGTTTTATGCATCCAGGATATTGAAGCAATCAATGCCGAGGCGGAACAGCCTGTGATTGATGCTGCACTGTTAAGCCTCAGAGCCGCAGTGGATGCATTGGCACACAAAGTAGACAGGCCTGTGCAGCCTGATTACATGTATACCTTTGAAACTGCAGTCACGGACGGTAAAATTATAAACGAAGTAACCGGAACAGGCGATGCAATAGTAAACAACAGTGCAGCAATAGTTTCCGATCCGGAAAGAGGAAATGTTTTGAGCTTTCCGGGAGGGGCAAGCGGAAACGGAGGTTCCATGACACTGCCATCCGGCCTGTTTGCAGGTGTGGACCGGGACGGAGGTTTTGCCATAGCCATGTGGGCAAAAGTGGATCCGCAAAGTGCATACTGGTCAAGGCTGTTTGACGCAGGTGCAGGAGATTTCAGCTCCGGCGGTTCAAAGGACAACATCTTCATGACGGCCCATGGTGTGACGGATTTGTACACGCCTGCCGGTAACGGACAGATGCCGGGAGATGTCATTGAACCTGGGAAGTGGGTGCATGTGGTATTTTCTGTAAACGGGACGGAACAGGTCCTTTATGTAAATGGCGTCCCTGTACATGCCGATAAGTCAAATGCCGCCATATTCAATAATATAAGTTCTTTTACATATAGTTCTGTAGGGCGGTCAAGATATTCCGAAGATAACGATTTAAAGGCGGCGGTGGACGATGTTATGTTCTTTAAAAGGGCGCTGAATTCAAATGAAGCCATTGCGCTTGCGGGAGAGGAAAATGTTCCGGCAGCTGCCTCTGTTTCGGTTGCAGGCAAAGCAAATGTACTTTATGTGGAGCCGGGCCAGTTTAATTTAAAATATGATATAGGAAATGATTTGTCGGTGTATGCAAAAGACCAGATAAATGTAGTGGCTGCTGTCGCAAGTGCGCAGGTGGATGTGGCCGGGACCGGCACCAATAATGTCTTTGATATTACGGTTACTTCAGCCAATGGGAAAAATACCGCCCGGTATACACTGACGCTCCTTAACCTTTCCGACGGCGCAGTTATAAATTTTGACGCGACAAAATCTACAGGACCGGTAATGCATGGTGCTTCAGGGTTCCTGTATGGAGTGAGCGAACCAAACGTTCCCACCATGGACCTGCTCTCACCGCTGAAACCTCAGGTGCTGGTACAGAAAGCAAAAGACGGCAAGCAGCATCCTACCGGAGACTCCACGCGTTTGACCTCTATGCTCAGGCAAGTGGGAGTCAGACAAATACAGGTCTACCTGCAGGACTATTATCTGGAATGGCCTTATGAATTCAATGGAATTGAAGATTACAAGCAAAAGGCAATAAACATAATCAACCAGATGAAAGAGGCCAATAACGGAGATTTATCCGACTACAGCTTTGTGCTTTTTAATGAGCCCGACGGTATCTGGTATAACGGTAACGTCACTCAGTTCAACAGGGATTGGCTGACCATATATACGGCGGTAAAGGCTATCGATAAGGATATAAAGGTGGTAGGCCCAAACACCACAGGCTATGTAAAGAGCTGGATGGACTCGTTTTTCCGGTTCTGCGGCCAGAACGACTGCCTGCCTGAGATCATTTCCTGGCATGAATTGTATGATGGTGCGGATGCGGGCAATTCTCTGGTTTCGTACAAAAACCATTACAACTATACCCAGGGGTTGATTGATACATACTACAGGGATAAAGGTCTTAAAGAGCCGGAAATAGTTATAAATGAATATGCGCTGTTTGAAAACGTGGGAACTGCAGGTTCACTGGTAAAGTGGCTTTCCATGTTTGAAGAAACAAAGACCTATGCCTGCATGGCATACTGGGGGCTTGCCAACAGTCTGAATGAGCTTGCCGCCGAGGCAAATAAACCAAACAGTGCATGGTGGCTGTACAAATGGTATGGCGATATGCAGGGGAATACCGTACAGGCCGCTGCCAGCAATGTTAAAGATAAGGGTACTTACGGTCTGACGGCGGTAGATGAGCCGAATAAAACTATAAAAACCATTTTTGGCGGGCAGGACGGCACACAGACCGTATATATAAATAATTTGACTGCACTGGAAGGCTTTGAAGGAGCAGCCAGTGCCCATGTGAAGCTCTACAGCACCACATATTCCGGACAACAGGGCTTTGAAGAGAATACGCCAGTGGAGTTTGAGGGGAACCTGACACTGGAAAACGGCAGTTTGAAGCTTCAAGTAAAGGATTGCAATGCACTGGATGCTTTCTATGCAATAGTTACGCCAGCAACTGATGCCATTATATCGACAATTGAAGGATACAATAAAAACTGGACGGCAACATACGAGGCGGAAAATGCAAGGCTGCTTGGAAATGCCACGGCATATGCCAAAGCCGGAGGAAGTGACCTGGCCCGGTCAAACAGAGCAGATGTGGGAAGCATCAACAGCAGCAGTGACGGAGTGGAATTTTCTGTAAATGTACCAAAGGACGGAAAGTACAAGCTTAAGATATATTATTCAAGCCAAGCGCCCAATGTTGACCCCATAACACTTGAGGTTAAAGCTTCAGGACAAAACAGGGCCATAGGAAAGCTTATGCAGCACCAATTGACCGTAGACGGTACAAACAGCAGGCTGGTAACCTATGAATCAACTGTTAAATGGGGATATTTCAACTATGCTGCGGTTTATCTGGATCTTACGGCGGGGAATCATACACTCACTTTGAAACACTATGGAGAGGACCAGTCGGCAAAGAGCCAGGGCATTCAATTGGCTGCTATTCTGGATAAGATCGACCTGATATATGACTCCGGAATAGGAGCGGAGAAATCCATACCTGCGGCGGTTATTGAACCCGAAGAGGTTACGGGTACAAGTCCGTATAAATCAGGCCGTGCAGTAAACGGTTTCTCCGGCGGCGGATATGCCACAGGAAGTGGATCCTTCCCAATGACTGTAGTAGTATCGGAAGACGGCCTGTATGACATGTCGGTCAGGTATCACACAGACATAAGCGGAACTGTTAATATATTAAAGCAGGAAGTGGATTACCCTGAAGATGCGGCATCCACATCTCCCATAGGGCAAAGGCAGGTTGCTGCAGGCGGCTTTACAACGTCTGCAAATAATGCATGGACGGTAAAAGACTGCGGAAAGGTTTATTTGACTGCAGGAGCAAATACAATTATATTGTCAAGCAATGAAAATGTGGATATTGACCGGGTAAACTTTGTAAGGAATGAAGTCCGGACCGCAGCAAATACCGTGGCCATTGAAGCGGAAGATTGCACACTGGAGGGTCATGCAGTCGTAATAGATAACAGCTATGCCTCAAAGGGCAAAATGGCGGACGGAATAGGAATTGGCCAAAATCCAGAAAATGCGGCAGAGTCAAACAGGCTGACCCTGAAAGTGAATGTAAAAAAAGCAGGGGATTATAAGCTGTCCATGGTATATGCAAACAATGAACCAGCCCCGGTAATGGTAAAATCCAACGGTGATAATTATGTCCACCCGTACAATACCGACCTGGTTGAAAGGTACGCGCAGATCGCGGTCAACGGAGCGGAAGCCGAAACAGTATATTTCAGAAACACTCTGAGCTGGGATATGCTCAGAAATGTCGTAATCGATGTAAATCTGAAAGAAGGGGAAAATACCATTGTGATTTACAATGATAATTCCTATCATTTCAGCTCCATAGTAAACTCAACCGCGCCGAGGTTTGATAAGTTTGAGATAATCCCTGCATATATGGCGCCACAGGAAGGAACCACACCGCCTGCAACTTCGCCGGCCGGAGGTTCAGGCACTACAGCACCGGCCGTACCGGCAGCGGAGAATGGAACGATAGTTCCAGAGATCAAATCCGGCACTGACGGAAAAGCGGCGGCAGAGGTCAATGCCGACAGCTTCAAGGCTGCAGTTGAGAGTTCGAAAACCGGGACGGTAGTAATAGACGCCAGGATAACAGGCAACAGCCTGACGGTACGCATACCTGCCCGGCCGGTTCTTGAGGCGGATCCTGAGAAGTTGGACAGTGTAGTTGTAGAAGCAGGCATAGCGAGAATAGCAATACCGGCGGATGTTCTGAAATCAGAAATATCGGGTTCTTCCACAAACATTGAACTCACGGTGGAAAAGGCGGATGCGGAAAGCCTGCCGGAACAGGTCCGTGAAAAGGTATCAGGCTATATGGTTTATGATTTTACCCTGGACGTAGACGGTGAAAAAATCACCGGTGCGGATAAAAAAATAAAGTTGGCAATTCCATATACATTGAAAAGCGGAGAAAACCCCAATAACATTGTTGCTTATTATGTAAACGACAATGGTGAAATGGAAATTGTCAGAAATTCCAGATTCAGTCCCGAAACCGGCAGCTTGGAATTTGAAACGCAGCAGTTTGGCAAGTTTATACCGGTTTATGCCAGAGTAGGATTTAATGACATTGAAAATGTGACATGGGCTAAGGAGGCCATTGAAGCTTTAGCCGCACGGGAAGTGTTAGCCGGTACCGGAAACGGCGGTTTCAGCCCGAAGGCGGGAGTAACAAGAGCGGAATTTATACAGATGCTGATGAATGCCTTAGATATTATGGACGACAGCGCTCAGACTGATTTTACAGATGTCGGGGAAGGGAGCTGGTACTATAAAGCGGTAGCTTCGGCTCAAAAGCTGGGTATAGTATCGGGAAAATCAGATGGAAGCTATGGTATAAATGACGCCATCAGCAGGCAGGATATGGCTGTTATGATATACAAGGCGGCAAATTATACCGGAGTCGATTTGAAAAGCGGAGAAGCAAAAAAGTTTTCCGACGATTCACAAATATCTCCATATGCAAAAAACGCAATTGAAGCAATTCAAAGTGCGGGCATAATATCCGGAACAGGCGGCAACAGATTTGCTCCAAAGCAAAATGCAACAAGAGCTGAAGCTGCCGTAATCATATACCGGTTGTTTCAAGCTATAAAATAAATTTGGATCTTCCAGCCCGGAACGGTTCTGTACTCAATCAAATTCTGGTTGAATACGGAACCGTTTTTCGTTTTTATTAAAAATTTTCATCGTTGTATAAAATAACTCATAATTGACAATAATTAATTCTGAAACCTTTTTTACCAAAGACAATTTCTATCAGACCGGATAAATAGTAATTAATTTGGAAAAAAGTAATTGACTTGGGGAATTTGGAGGGGAAGAATTATGAACAAGGGAATCAGTCAAACAGCTTCAAATATAATTAAAATAATCATAGCGGTTTTACTTCTGGTGATGCTTGGAGCATGGCTGGCATCATACAGCTACGCAGAAGACGTAAATGCGGGACTTTCGCAAAATCTGGTGAGGCTTCATGTAATTGCAAACAGCGATTCTGAGGCGGATCAGGCCCTGAAGCTGAAAGTCCGTGATTCGATAATAGAATTTATGAAGGATAAGCTGGCAAATTCAAAGGATCTGAATGAAACCAGAGCCATAATAAATGCAAATTTAAAAAATATTGAAGCTGTCTCAAACAAAGTAATAAAGGAAAACAACAGCGATTACGCCGTGAAGGCTACCATGGGGAATTATACCTTCCCTACCAAGACATACGGGGATATAGCTCTTCCGGCGGGAGAATACCAGGCCTTAAGAGTGGTAATAGGGGACGGAGCCGGAGCCAACTGGTGGTGCGTGCTGTTTCCGCCGCTGTGCTTTATAGATGCAACCCACGGCACCATACCGGAGTCTGTAAAACAGGACCTCAAGACCTCGCTTTCTCCGGAGGAATACAAGCTGATCACCACTGCGGACAACAGCAAGGACATACCAATAAAAATTAAATTCAAGCTGGTGGAATTTTTCGAAGGCTCGAAAATTAGGCTGGCAGGTGCGGTCAGCAGAATGTTTAAATGAACAGGGACAAAATAATTGGATATTTTTTTAGAAATACCAAGGGCTGTGTAGTCTGAATGAAATACATGGCCCTTGGTATTTTGCGTTATTATGAATAAAATGAAATAATACACTCTACAATTAATACAGATACTGGTATAATAATAGAAACAGTTAGGACGGTTCCTGCGGCAATAGCGGAGCTGAGCAGAGATTTACGGCGGAAATGGTGGGGTTTGATATGTGGTTGTCAGAACTTTTAATGGGTCAGATCGATTTTTATTTATCGATGGTTTCAAGGCTTGTGGTGGCCTGCTTGCTGGGGGGCGTCATAGGCTTTGAAAGAGAGCATGTACACAGGCCTGCAGGACTCAGAACCCATATACTGGTATGCGTGGGGTCGGCGCTTGTGATGATCACGTCGGAATTTATTTATTATCATTATTCTTCACACGTAAATGTTGATCCTGCCAGGCTTGGGGCCCAGGTCATAAGCGGAATAGGTTTTCTGGGGGCCGGCACCATAATCAAGGAGGGGATCAGCGTAAAGGGCCTGACCACTGCGGCCAGCCTGTGGGCTGTTTCCTGTGTGGGAATATCCGTCGGGATAGGCTTCTATTCCGGAGCTGTTATAGCGACTATAATCATATTTTTAATATTGGTAGTGATGAAAAAGACCCAGTCAAAAGTGACTTCCCAGAAGAACATAAGACTGTTCGTTCACACGCAGGTAAAAAAGGGCGAAGTCAACGATCTGACGAAATTGATCGAAGAAATGGGCGTCAAAATAAAGAAGACCGATTTCATAGGCAGCGAAAGCGAAGGAGAGATGGTGCTGCGTTATACCGTCGACCTGTCAAATCAGAGATCCATGCCTGAACTCATGGAAGCCATACTGTGCCATGAACCTGTAAAGCGCGTGTACGAGGAGTAAAATTCACTTAATCTTGTACTATTTTTACCCTCTCTTGAATAGAAATATTCGTAGAATACAGAGGAAACCTGAATGTGACAATCCACTTTGACACGTCGGATGCGTGAGAGGTCTGTGCACCCATGTGCCAAATAAATTGCCATATGGGTACATGGAGGGTAAAATGAGCGTAGTTGAATCCAGATTGAATTATGCAAATCCTGAAAATATACTGGCCACAGGTCTTACGGAAAAGGAAGCCCGGCGGAAGCTGGAAAAGCACGGGCCCAACGTTCTGTCCGAGAAAAAGAAAATATCACCCTTAAAGATCCTGTTTGAACAGTTCACAGACCTGATGGTCATTATTCTTATGATATCAACCGTGATATCGGGCTTCATGGGAGAAATGACAGAAGCGGTTACAATAATCGCCATTGTAGTAGTAAATGCGGTGATGGGCTTTGTCCAGGAATTTAAAACAGAAAAGACAATGGAAGCTCTCAAATCCCTGGCGGCTCCAAGCGCCAGAGTAATACGCGACGAGCGTCTGGTCAGCATTCCGGCGGAGGAAATCGTCCCCGGAGATGTTCTCGTACTTGAGGCCGGGGACAGAATTGCCGCAGACGCCGCCATCCTCCAGTGCAACGGGCTGCACGTAGACGAATCCCTTCTCACCGGGGAATCGGTCCCCGTTGAAAAAAATCCCCTGAAAAACAACAAAATCATAATCGATCCCAACGATAAGAGAACCTCCGTATATATGGGTACGGTCATTACAGGAGGGAGAGCCAAGGCCGTGGTTTTTGCCACAGGAATGAAAACCGAGATGGGGAGTATCGCGGATATGATCCAGAACATCGAGGACAACGAGACTCCCCTTCAAAAAAGGCTGTCACATCTGGGAAAATTTATTGCCATAGGCTGTCTGATAATATGTGCCATCGTATCCCTGACCGGAGTGATCAGAGGGGAAAAGCTGTTCACAATGCTGCTGTCCGGGATCAGCCTGGCGGTCGCCGCAGTGCCGGAGGGGCTGCCTGCCATAGTCACCATTTCACTGGCGCTGGGCGTACAGAGGATGCTGAAACGCAATGCGCTGATACGCAAGCTCCCGGCAGTGGAAACGCTGGGCTGCGCCAGCGTCATATGCTCCGACAAGACCGGCACCCTGACGGAAAACAAAATGACGGTGAGAAAGATATATGCCGCCGGGTATCAGCTGTCCGTGACGGGCAACGGATACAATCTGGAGGGCAGCTTTCTGGTGGAAAACAGGCCCACCGACCCCTTAAAGGTCGATGGAATAAAGCTGGCACTGGAAATAGGGGCCTTATGCAACAATTCGGTCATAACCAGACCCGCCTCCGAAAATACGGCAATGGGCAAAATCAAGTCCCTGTTCTCAAAGCAGGATACCCTCAAAATATCAGGAGATCCCACCGAGATAGCCCTGACCATTGCGGCGGCCAAGGCGGGTCTGACCCAGAGCAGCCTGGGCAGCAGCTATCAGCGCATAGACGAGCTGCCCTTTGATTCCGACAGAAAATGCATGTCCATAGTCTGCAAGAATGTCAAGGGAGAGATATATGTTTTTACAAAGGGCGCGCCTGATATGATAATCGACAAGTGCAGCAGGATAATGTCGGCC
>JAEWSZ010000195.1 GCA_023397905.1 Bacillota bacterium
GAGGACTTGTGCTCGGCGCAATAGAGGGTATTCTTGTGGTTTATATATTATGCGCCGTCCTTATACTTTTCGGGGCGTTCCCCAAATTTTCATCAACCATCGACGATATAGAAAATTCCCGGTTTGCCGGATACTTTTATCAGAATAATTTCATAGTGGGCTGGATAGCGCCCCAGGACGAACCGCCGGTTCTCAACGCAGAAGGGGGCTAAAGCCGGGGAGCATTAACAAATTCCTAAAACCATATAATTTATTACTATTAAATTATTACTATTTTTGCCGCCGCCGCATATGAGTGTTCATGTTTTCTGTTTAGTACATCCTCAATATGAATGTTTTTTATCCTCTTGCCGTTTCAATATGGACACGTTTACAACTTAAGTGTACAATAAGGTTAATTAAGCTGGGAGTGAATCCCGGCTATTGTTTTATGCTATAAATAAAGCGGAGTATGAAAGCGAATTACAGCCCCAAAAGGCTTTTTATCATTATTACAAATGAGTTTTACGTATTGGATGGGAGGAAGCGTCATGAGAAGTGATATTGTTAAAAAAGGTATTGAAAAAGCGCCTCACAGAGCGTTGTTCAAAGCGATGGGCTATACTGACGAGGAGCTGGAGAGGCCCCTTATAGGTGTGGTGAATTCACAGAGTGAGATAATACCCGGTCATATTCATCTGGATAAAATAACAGAGGCCGTCAAGGCCGGTATCAGAATGGCAGGCGGTACGCCCATAGAATTCGGAGCCATCGGCGTATGCGACGGTATCGCAATGGGACACAACGGAATGAAATATTCGCTGGCCAGCAGAGAGCTCATTGCAGATTCCTGCGAGGCCATGGGCAAGGCTCACAGCTTTGACGGAATGGTATTCATCCCCAACTGTGACAAAATAGTGCCAGGCATGCTCATGGCGGCCGCCAGAATAAATGTCCCGTCCATAGTGGTCAGCGGCGGACCTATGATTTCACTTAACAGGGACGGAAAGCAGCTGGACTTAAATACGATGTTTGAGGCTGTGGGGGCTTTTAAGGCTGGGAAGATCACCCAGGAAGAGGTGGACGAGTTTGAAAACCACGCATGTCCCGGCTGCGGCTCATGCTCGGGCATGTTCACCGCCAATTCCATGAACTGCCTTACGGAAGTGCTGGGACTTGGTCTTACCGGAAACGGGACCATTCCCGCAGTATACGCCGAGAGGATCAGACTGGCAAAGCACGCGGGCATGAAGGTGATGGAGCTTGTTGAAAAGGATATCAAGCCATCGGATATATTGACCATAAAGGCTTTCGAAAACGCACTGACAGTGGATATGGCCCTGGGCTGCTCCACCAATTCGGTGCTGCATCTGCCGGCAATAGCCAGTGAAGTGGGAGTTCAGATCAATCTGGACATCGTGAATGAGATCAGTTCAAAAACTCCGAATTTGTGCAAGCTGGCTCCGGCAGGAAAATACCATATCCAGGATCTGTACGCCGCCGGGGGAGTTCAGGCCGTAATGAAGGAGCTTTCCCAAAAGGGACTGCTGCACCTGGAGCTGTTGACCGTTACAGGTAAGACCGTAGGTGAGAATATAGAGAAAGCGGTCGTAAAAGACAACAACGTAATTAAAAGTATAGAGGCTCCATATAGCAAAACCGGAGGGATAGCGGTTCTCAGAGGCAATATAGCACCTGACGGAGCCGTAGTAAAGAAATCCGCCGTAGCAGATTCGATGCTTGTCCACAAAGGCCCTGCCAGAGTGTTTGACAGTGAAGACGAGGCTATAGAGTCAATATATGAGGGCAAAATCGTTGAGGGGGATGTTGTCATAATCCGCTACGAAGGACCCAAGGGAGGCCCCGGAATGCGCGAAATGCTGGGACCTACCTCCGCAATTGCAGGCATGGGGCTGGACAGCTGCGTAGCGCTTATTACAGACGGAAGATTTTCAGGAGCTTCCAGGGGGGCGTCCATAGGGCATGTTTCACCTGAGGCCATGGAAGGCGGGCCAATTGCCCTTATCAGGGAAGGGGATATAGTAAATATCGATATTCCCGCAGGCCGCCTGAATATAGAGTGCTCAGACGAGGAGCTGGATAAAAGGAAGGCTCTCTGGAGCGCACCTGCACCAAAGATATCCTCGGGCTATCTGGGAAGGTACGCCAGGCTGGTCACCTCCGCAAGCACAGGAGCAGTGTTGAAATAACGGGAGAGAAGGCGACTTTATTAATCGGATTGAAAGGAAATGTGCATGAAGCTGATAGGTGCTGATGTTATTATAGAATGTTTAAAAGAACAGGGTGTTGACACCGTTTTCGGATATCCTGGCGGTCAGGCCATTATAATATATGACGCTTTGTACAGGGCCAGAAATGAAATACGCCATATACTCACCTCCCATGAACAGGGGGCGTCACATGCGGCAGACGGATATGCCAGGGCTACCGGCAAGGTGGGAGTGTGCATAGCGACCTCGGGCCCGGGTGCTACAAATCTGGTTACAGGCATTGCAACAGCATATATGGATTCGGTCCCCATGGTGGCCATCACCGGCCAGGTACCCACTGGCCTGCTTGGAAAGGATTCCTTCCAGGAGGTGGATATCACAGGGATAACCATGCCCATCACCAAGCATAATTTTATAGTCAAGGACGTTACAAAACTGGCAGACACTATGCGGAAGGCCTTTGCCATAGCACGGGAGGGGCGGCCGGGGCCGGTGCTGGTTGACGTGTGCAAGGATGTCACAGCCACAGAGGTGGAATATATTCCGCGCAAGCCGGAAAAAAACGATTATGTCTCAAATAAATACCATGATATAAGCAATGAGGAGTTTGAAGCGGCAATAAAGGCTATCAATGAGTCTTCAAGGCCGGTTATCCTGTCGGGTGCGGGAGCCGGTATTGCAGGCGCGGAAAAAGAGGTGCTGGAGCTGGCTGAATTGGCCTGCATTCCGGTCAGCACGTCCTTGATGGGAATGGGCACTTTCCCCGGGACCCATGACCTGTTTATGGGCATGGTGGGAATGCACGGCACAAAAGCTTCAAACTATGCGGTCCATAACAGCGATCTTTTTATAGCGGTGGGAAACCGCTTCAGCGACAGAATAGTGAGCAAGGTCACCAGCTTTGCGCCGGGAGCCCAAATAATGCATATTGATGTGGATTCCGCGGAAGTAGGAAAAAACATCAGCGTGGATTACCCGCTGGTGGGCGATATTAAAAAAATCCTGAGAACATTGATAACCGGGGCGGTTCCCAAAAAGGACACGGAATGGATACATACAGTCCGGGGCTGGAAGGAGAAATATCCGCTGAAATACAGCAAATCCCAGGACATCGTGCGTCCCCAGTACATTGTGGAAAGGCTGTATGAGCTGACTGGCGGAGACGCCGTCATCACCACGGAAGTCGGGCAGCACCAGATGTGGGCGGCTCAATATTATAAATATACCAGGTTCAGGCAGTTTATTTCCTCCGGCGGCCTGGGGACCATGGGTTACGGTCTGGGAGCGTGTATCGGCGCTCAACTGGCAAGGCCGGATAAGAAGGTCATCAACATCGCCGGAGACGGAAGCTTCAGAATGAACCTGAACGAGCTGGCAACGGCCGTTGAATACAAGCTGCCCATTATCATAGCCCTTTTCAACAACAGGGCGCTTGGGATGGTAAGGCAGTGGCAGGAGTTGTTTTATGACAGCCGGTTCAGCCAGACCTCAATTGACAGGGGCACCAACTTTGCGCTTCTGGCGGAAGCTTTCGGAGCCAGGGGCATAAACGTTACGCGTCCGGATCAGGTGGATGAGGCGGTAAAATCCGCGCTTGCCGAGACAGACAGGCCGGTTCTTATCAATTTTGAGATCGACAAGGACGACAAGGTATTTCCAATCGTGCCGCCGGGCGCCGGAATCAATGAAGTCGTGGACAGCGGAGACAGCTGCTGATCCGGTTGGCCATAATATCAAGATCATTCAAAAAGGACTGCGGTAAAATAATACCACAGTCCTTTTTTTAAAAATAATTTGCCATTATGAAAATTTGTTGTAAAATTGAATGGTAAAGCTTCCGTTCAATTTTATGCCGGAGGGCCAAAGTGGGGTTATATGCCATATTTAGACACAGAAAGTATCCGCGATGCCAGCGGAACTGCGGAAAGTATAAAAGAGGATAACAGGATTGCATATCTGGATGTGCTGAAGACGCTTGCCATCATAGGCGTGATTGCAATACACATATCTGCAGGGCTGTTATCCTACATAGAGATCGGATCAAACAACTGGTATTTTTATGTGTTCTGGGCTTCCGTGGTCAGGTGGAGCGTCCCGGTTTTCTTCATGTGCAGCGGGGTGGTGTTTCTGGATCCCGGTAAAAACATTCCGGTACGGCGGATTTTTACGAAATATTTGTTCAGAATCGTCATTGCCCTCATCTTCTGGGCTTGCATGTATGAATTGTTTGACGTTTTGAGGGATTTTTACAGCACGGGTGCCATAGATACCGTGATGGTTAAAAATTCAGTGAAGAACATACTTACCTTCAACACGCATTTTCATTTATATTATTTATACATAATCATACTTATTTACATATTTGTACCTGTTATCAAAGCATTTACCGGCGCCGCCGGGAAACGTCTGCTGGAGTATGCCCTGATAGTGTGGATTGCTTTTGGGGTAATATTTCCCTTTGCCCTGGCCTTTTACCCCTTCAATTTACTGCGGGGAATGGTTCTGCAATACGGGCTTAAAATGGCCTATTCCTCAATGGGATTTTTTATCATGGGACATTATCTGCACAGGTATCCGCTCTCAAAACGGGTGACCTACGCAGTGTATCTGGCGGGCATCGCAGGATTCTTCACAACGGCCTTCGGTACGATCGCCCTGTCCTCGCAGGATATAAATACGGTATTTCTGGAAGGGATGACGCCTAATGTGGCGGCCATGGCCATAGCGCTGTTCCTGTTTGCGAAAAACCTGATCTCGAAATATTATAATGAAAAATCCGGCAGTGTGGTAAAAGCGGTCACTTACATATCAAAGGCCAGCTTTTGCGTATATCTGGTGCATGACTTTTTTAACATCATCTTCAGAGCTTTTAATCTGGACAGGGCCATATGGAATGTTTTTGTCTCGGTTCCTCTCCTGACATTGTTAAATTTGCTTTTGAGCATTTGCGTGTACTTCATACTTTCCAAAACACCTTACGTCAAAAAGTATTTGATATGAAGCATGCGGCTGATGTGGAAAAGGGCGTAATCCTATAATTTGGAATCGGTTTGTAAAAAAACAATAGCTTGACTTTTTGCACTATATGTGTTAAATTTAGTATTGCTCGTTGTGTAAGTCTTTTTTTTTATGTCTAAAACCTGAACAGATCAGGGAAATAGGATCCGATTAAGGGGACTTATGCAGTGAAATATACCGGTAGGGCGGCTGGAGGTGTTACTGATGAGAGTTAAAATTACACTTGCATGTACTGATTGCAAACAAAGAAATTATTCAAACATGAAGAACAAGAAGAATGACCCTGATAGACTTGAATTGAAGAAGTATTGTAAATACTGTCACAAGCACACGGTTCACAAGGAAACTAAATAATTGGTTCCTTTGGAAACTGCGGATCGGCAATGTTTAATGGATCTTCCGAGTGGTTATACTTTGTCTGACAGGGAAGAGGTTCATTAATATATGTATTGTGGCAACAACTACAGTATAGCTGCCAATTGATATTTAAAAATATTATTTTGGGATGTGATTTGAAATGGCTGAAAACGAGGTTAAAAAAGTATCTCGGTTTAAAAGAAGTGGCCAGGGCCTGGTAAGGCTGTTTAAAGAAGTAAGGGCCGAGCTCAAGAAAGTTATCTGGCCCAACAGGACTCAGCTCATAAACAATACCGCTACAGTACTTATGTTCTGCCTGGTTGTTGGCATAATAATTTGGGTTGCTGATTTCGGGTTGACAAAATTAGCTGAAACTTTTTTCACAAAATAGAGCAACAAGGTTTTGCGAAGTATTACTGAGCGATTTTACTTTATAGTTGTATTAATATTTCTCAAACCCTAAAAGAATTAGAGGGAGGACATGGGGCTCTAAATTGGCGGGCCTGTTTTTGATATGTCTGAGGAAACTAAGTGGTATGTTGTTCATACTTATTCCGGGTATGAAAACAAAGTAAAGGCAAATCTTGAAAAGATAGTTGAAAACAGAAGTATGCAGGACTATATCGTCGATATTGTCGTTCCTATGGAAGAACAGATCGAAATAAAGGACGGCAAGAAAAAGGCAACGCTTAAAAAGGTTTTCCCAGGTTATGTGCTTGTCAAAATGATAATGTCCGACGAATCCTGGTATATCGTTAGAAACACCAGAGGCGTTACAGGCTTTGTAGGGCCGGGATCCAAGCCGGTGCCATTATCTGAGGATGAAGTCAAGGCTATGGGTGTTGAAGAGTTCGCTCCTGAGATAGACTATGAAGTCAACGACAATGTAAGGGTTATTTCAGGCCCTCTGGAGAACTTTATAGGAATTGTTGAAGAAATTAATCTTGAGAAGAAAAAAGTTAGGGTTTCTGTATCAATGTTCGGCAGAGAGACTCCTGTTGAGCTTGAATTTACTCAGATTCAGAAGATTTAGGCCATAAGGCAGATAAAATACCATCAACTGATATTTTATCGTTTTTATAAATAATCAACAGCACTATGGATGGGTATCCGTATGATGTGGATCCTGCAAGATTCACATAAATATATGGGTATCCGGCGGATTTAAAAGATCTGCGGAGAATACAAAAAGTATTCTTATAAAAATTGGGAGGTGGAATAAATGGCAAAGAAAATTGCAGGTTACGTAAAACTTCAGATTCCTGCGGGTAAGGCAACTCCGGCTCCACCGGTTGGACCAGCTTTAGGACAGCATGGCGTTAATATTATGGGTTTTTGTAAGGAATTCAACGAAAGAACAGCAAAAGATGCGGGATTGATAATCCCTGTTGTTATAACAGTCTATGCTGACAGATCTTTCTCCTTCATAACAAAGACTCCGCCGGCAGCTGTTCTTCTGAAAAAGGCATGCAAGATTGAAAGCGGCTCTGGTAAGCCAAACAAGGATAAAGTTGCAAAAATAACCCAGGCGGAAGTACGCAAGATCGCCGAGCAGAAAATGCCCGACCTGAATGCGGCAAGCGTTGACGCGGCAGCCAGAATGATTGCCGGAACAGCCCGCAGCATGGGTATAGTAGTAATAGACTAAAGGAACCCGGGGTTCCAAGCGAGAAACAAAATGCAAAGCATTTTGTTTGGTTTACAGTTTGTGGGAGGGAACGGCAGTTCCCGACAATAATTAACCACTTAAGGAGTGTGACGTTTGTTTAGAGGAAAGAAGTATCAAGAAAGCTCAAAACTTATTGATAGATTAAAGCTTTATGATCCTGCAGAGGCTCTTGAACTTTCACAGAAGACCGCCAAGGCAAAGTTTGACGAGACTGTAGAAGTTCATATAAAGCTTGGTGTTGACTCCAGACATGCAGACCAACAGGTCAGAGGCGCGGTAGTACTTCCTCATGGAACCGGTAAAAAGGTTAGAGTGTTGGTTTTTGCAAAGGGAGACAAGGCAAAGGAGGCCGAACAGGCCGGAGCTGAATTCGTTGGAGCCGAAGAACTGGTTACCAAGATTCAGAATGAAAACTGGTTTGAATATGACGTAGTAGTTGCAACACCTGATATGATGGGTGTGGTTGGTAGATTAGGTAAGGTGCTTGGTCCTAAAGGGCTTATGCCGAACCCGAAAGCTGGTACCGTATCAATGGACGTGGCAAGAGCTATCGCCGATATCAAAGCAGGTAAAATCGAGTACAGACTTGACAAGACAAATATTATTCACTGCCCCATAGGAAAAGCTTCCTTTGGTACTGAGAAGCTCATGGACAATTTCCACACACTTCTCGGAGCAGTTGTAAAGGCTAAGCCGGCAGCTGCAAAAGGCCAGTATTTGAGGAGCGTAGTAGTTACTTCAACCATGGGCCCAGGTATCAAAATCAATCCTGTAAAGGTTGCTGAATAAAAAAGTACTTTACAATTTACTTGTTTAGTATTATCATATAGTTTGTCATCAGGATCCATGATCCGGATAAATTAAATATTGTGCCATAGACAGTGGGATCAAATTGCTCGAGTACCTTTGGTACTTTGGGTTCGAGCAATTATGAAAATAGTCACTAAAGCAACTATTTTCTCATGAGTAATTGATTGAAAAATCTTCCCGCCGAGGTTGAATTAATCAGGTTAATCACCCTTTGTATGTCTATGTGCGTGCAAAGGGTTTTTTATTTAATTTTAAATAAAGGATATTAAACCGCAAAAGGAGGTGGATGTTTTGCCTAGTAACAAAGTGCTTGAGCAAAAAAAACAGGTAGTTCAGGAGTTGGCTGATAAGGTAAAGGCTGCGCAGTCTATTGTGCTGGCTGATTACAGAGGCCTGACCGTTGAACAGGATACTGAGTTGAGAAATGCTTTAAGGGCTGCCGGCGTGGAGTATAAAGTTGTTAAAAACACACTGACCAGTCTTGCCGTGAAGGAGAGCGGGCTTGAGGGATTGGATTCCTTCCTGAACGGTCCTACCGCAATGGCCAGCAGTTCAACCGACGCTGTAGCTCCTGCAAAGGTTCTTTCGGAATTTGCAAAGAAATTTGAGAAGCTTGAACTCAAGGTCGGCGTAGTTGAAGGTAAGATCATAGATGTCAACGGAATAAAGGCTCTTGCCGAATTGCCGTCGCGTGAAGTTCTTATTGCGAAGGTATTGGGAAGCTTCAATGCCCCAATTTCCGGTTTGGTAAATGTATTGAACGGAAACGTAAGAGGTCTGGTAGTAGCGTTGAATGCTATTGCTGAACAGAAAGCTAACGCTTAAAAAATTAAATTAATTATAAAGTAATTTAATTATGTAAAAAATTAAAATTTAAAAATTATT
This sequence comes from Bacillota bacterium, assembly GCA_023397905.1. Classification (GTDB taxonomy): domain Bacteria; phylum Bacillota; class Clostridia; order Acetivibrionales; family DSM-1351; genus Ruminiclostridium. The sequence goes on from JAEWSZ010000195.1 coordinate 8,950, forward strand.
TGGAGGTATTATACAATGGCTAGCGAAAAAGTTACAAAGTTAATTGAAGATGTAAAGGCTTTAACAGTATTGGAATTATCAGAACTCGTAAAGGCTCTCGAAGAAGAGTTTGGAGTATCGGCAGCAGCTCCTGTAGCAGTTGCAGCAGCACCTGCAGCAGGCGGAGCAGCAGCTCCCGCTGAAGAAAAGACTGAATTCAACGTAGTATTGAAGGATGTTGGAGCAGACAAAATCAAGGTTATCAAGGTTGTTAGAGAAGCAACAGGCCTTGGCTTGAAAGAAGCAAAAGACCTCGTTGACGGAGCTCCTAAGACAATCAAGGAAAACGTTTCAAAGGACGAAGCTGCTTCATTGGAAGCTAAGTTCAAAGAAGTTGGAGCAACTGTTGAAATCAAATAATATCATCAGTAGTCAGAATTCAGAAGAGACAATTCTGAATGATGGTAGGCCGGCACTGCCGGCCGGGATTATAAAAAGTTGGATAAACAAGGGAGTATCGCACAAGCGGTACTCTCTTGTCTGTTTTTGTAAGTTATCCCTAAAGTGAGTTTATATACTGTACCGGTGTAATCCCTTCCAGCTTTTTAAATATCGTACTGAAATAACGTGCATCATTATAACCCACGCTGTTGGCGACTTCATATATTTTGGTATATGGGTTTTTTAAAAGCTCCTTTGCTTTCTCTATTCTTTTGCGTGTAAGATATCTGGAAAAGGATTCGCCTACTTCTTCATTGAAAACAGTACTGAATCTTGAACTGCTGAGGAACACTTCGTTTGCAATTTCCTGCAAGGTTATGGGATTACTGTAGTTTTTATCAATATAGTCAATTGCCTTTTTAATGGAACCTCTTATATTTTTGTCCGAATCCATATGTATATTAATTATTTTATGCAGCATTTTTTTCATCTTGTTATATAAATTTTGTACTGACGTTGCATCTTCTATTTCATGGTACAACAATGAAATATCTTTGAGGAGATGTTGTTTATCATTTTTCATCTCTGAGGTTAAAAAATTGATAATTCTTAAGCAAAGAAGTTTTAACCGGATAACTTCTTTTAAATTTTCTGTTGCGGAAAATCCCAGGAACATTTTTTTCAGGAAGTCATCAATTGACTCTTTGTCTCCGATCTTAATATAGTTAAACAGTTTTTCTTCAACATCCGCAATCAAGGGTTCATTTGGCTCTTCAACCTCTCCGATGGAAATGATCTGTTTTCCATATCCGAATATGCTGTAAAAATAGGCTTTTTGCGCTTCAAGATATGACTGTGAAACAGAAGTTATATCTTGACATATTCCGCCTATTCCAAATACCGAATAGAATCCATAATCTTTATAAACAGTCAGTATAACCTTTTCGCAAATATTCTGCACCCAGGAAGCAAATTCTTTATCATCAACGTTTTCTTTCATCAGAAGGAAAATAACATATGGCTTATTTTCGAAAATTATGGTATTTGACGATAGAAACCTCATGTTGATTAAATCAAAAACTTTTTCATAGTCTGTATTCTCCGTTTCGTCACTGTCCATAATGAGATCCTGTATTCCGACAATTGCGATTGTAAAACGCCATTGCAAAGCATTTACACATATTTGCGACAAAACCAGAGAAAGCGGTTTTGTATCTTTTTCATAGCCGAGTATATAATTTTTAACAAGCTGGTGGACATAGGACTTCTGCATTTCCATAAGTGAAGATATGAGTTCTTGTTTTTCGACTTTTGCTTTTTTTTCAGATTCTATTTTCTCTATGCATCTTTTCAAAGTGTTACTAATTTCATCCAGATTAATGGGCTTTAGTATATAATCGAACGCACCGAGCTGAATAGCTTTTTTGGTATATCCAAAGTCTCCGTAACCGGTAATAAAAACAACTTTTGGAGAAATATCCGTATTCTTGAGCACTTCTATCATGTCAAGACCGCTGGTGGATGACATCCTTATGTCGCTCATAACTATATCCGGATTTTTTTCACATATCAGCTCAAGACCTTCATCCCCGCCGTTTGCCGTACCTATGATTTCTATGCCGATACTGTTCCAGTCAACCTCATATTTCAGACCATTCAAAAGAATTTCTTCATCATCAATTATTACCGCTGTATACATTCTTCTTCTCCTTTATTATGATCTTCTTTAATTTTGATTTTGGCAGACACGGCTATTGTGACAACAGTGCCCTGATTTTCTACACTTTTTATGTCTACCCCATACTCTGCTCCATAAAATAGTTTTATTTGGTGATTGATGCATGATAGAGCAAAGTTTTCATCCTCGTTATTATCCTGAGAGAGGGAATCCTTTAACTTATTCAGTTTTGCCTCCGGAATTCCGGGTCCGTTGTCAATAACCTGAAACACGATGTTATTTCCCACAAGTTCAAATTTTATTGTTACGACTCCTCCGTGTTTGCGCTGTTCCGCTCCGTGGAGAATGGCATTTTCTACGATTGGCTGGAAGATATATTTAAGAGCGTAGAAACCAGGTACGTTTTCATCAACTGACAGCTCGATTTCAAACTTGTTTTTATGCCGTATTTTCATTATATCAATATAATGTGTCAGCATAGTAACTACTTCTCTGATTTGAACAATGTCATTGCCGTTGCTAAGGAATAATCTATAAAACCGGGAAAGGGCATAGACCATTTTACGCGCTTCTTTAAAACCATCCTGGGTGGAGAGCCAGAATATAGAATCAAGAGTGTTGTATAAAAAGTGTTCATTAATTTGTATTTGGAGAACTCTTATCTCGGCTTCCTGTTTCATCAGCTTATGGACGTATACATCATTTACAAGAGTGTTAATACCTTTTACCATGGTATTATACCGGTCATATATATAACCGAATTCGTCTTTTCTGTAGTGAAGTATATTAGAGGTTAGATCACCCATTTCAAATTTCTTCATTTCGACGAAAAGTTTGTTAATAGGTTTATAGAATAATAAGTTTCCTATACCCAGAGATATGAGTGCAAAAATAATTATAAATATATATAAAAGTATAATATAGTTTCTTGTTACAATTGCCGGCATAATAATCTGATTATACGGGATAATCACGGCGTAATGCCATTTTGTGTAAGCCGATGTGGTATATATTATAAATGCCTTATCGTTGGAGGTTTGAGTAAAAGAACTTTCATGACTTTCTGAAATAATATGATCTATGCTATTTGTTGCTTTTAAACTGTCAATAAGTTCCGTATCGCCAATTTGAGTAATTATTTTTCCGTAGTCATCTATTATGAGCAGGGGGTACCTGCCTATATCATTCATATTGATCAGAATATCGTTTATCTTTTTTTTGCTTAGGTTTAAAGAAATCATACCAAGTTCTGTTCTGTCTGTAAAGGTAGATACCCTGTTACAATAAGAGATCATGCCCGGTTCGGCATTGTGACCGTTTGCAAGGGGCTCGGTTGCAAACCATTGGTAATTTCCGCTTAATGCAGATGTTGCATCAGCATACCACTTGCTTGATTTGACGGTATCAAAAGGAGCTTCGGCTTTTTGCGGCAGCGAGGAAGAGAATGATTTATTGGAAGTATTGGAGATATAGATCGAATCTATGTACTTGCTTTTCGAAGCTGTATTAAAGATATAATTCCACATCAGTATATGATTTTGATAATCGGAGACACTTGTTATATCGCTTTGACTTTTATAATCCTTGAATATTTTTAAAAAATCTTCATCGGCCAGCATAGATAAATATATGGCTTCGGTATTCATCAATATGTCATCCATGTAATTCGCAGTTTTTTTTAAATTTGATGTCGCAGAAACTCTTGTATTTTCTATTGTATTTTCTTTTATTGTATTGTAAATTATGAAGCCGAAAACTAAAAATGGTATTAGAATTAAAGAAAAAAGCATAATTATCAATCTGAACCTAAAAGACTTTATTAAAGAAAAGTTTAAAGCTTTCAAGGTGAAATCACTTCCTTTAAAGTTGATTTATATGTCTTTTTCATATTCCGTTAAATTTTACTGCAGACAATTACTGTGAGGTTTATAATTTCAAATTTATTATATTATAACATAGAGAGGTATATTCTGCTACTCTGCATTAAAAATTGTGTCGTAAATTAATTCTATTTGTATTATTTTGTAATATTCGTAAATGTGATTGTTCTGGCAGTATTCAATGAGGAAAATGGGAAATATGATTTTAGAAGTTGAAAAAATTTTAAACAAAACAAGAAGATTATATCATTGTTACTTCAGAACGGCTAACTTATAATTTTAATAACGGATGCATCCTGTCAGGTATTTATGTGAGTTTATTAAAGGAGGAAAAGAAAAATGATGTTAAAAAGAGCAATCTCGCTTGTATTGGTTTTGGTAATGTCTGTGTTTATATTTACTGCTTGCGGCAGTACGGGACAAAGCACTACAACATCAGGTAGTTCAAAAAGTGCAGAGGCCTCGGCATCAAGTGTACCATCAGATCAACCGGTGACACTCAGTTTCATTACCTGGAGAGGTGATGATAAAGCTGCAAATGATAAAATCATTGAGAACTTTAATGAAAAATATCCGAATATAAAGGTCAATTTTGAATATGATCAGGGCGGAGAAGCACATCACCAATTAATTAAGACCAGGCTCCTTGCAAATGAGGTGGATCTATACGCTGTGCAGGCTGGAGAGCATTGGGACTATCTAAAGTCTGGTAATGCATACGATTTAACCGGACAGCCCTTTTTAGACAATTATCTGCCTGAGGCCCTTGTTCCCAACACTCTCGATGGTAAGATTTATGGTGCATGCCAGGCCCTTAGTTCACCGGTCATGTTTTACAACGTAGATATATTTAAAAAATATAATTTAAATCCGCCAAAGAGCTGGGAAGAATTTATCAGTATATGTGATACTCTTAAAAAGGCAGGTATAGCACCTATTGCACAGGGAACGGCCAATGCGTATATAACTAATAATATGGCTATTATGTTGATGGGCTCTTTGAATCCTGACCAGGCTCCTACAGCACTTAAAGATTTATATGAGGGGAATATTAAACTCACAGACGAGCCGATTGCTACTACTCATAAACTTTTAAAACAACTTGCCGATGATGGATACTATGCTCAAGGACACTCCGGTACGGATAAATTCGGAGCTGCAGCGCTGTTTGCCCAGGGTAAGGCTGCTATGTGTGTTGAAGGTACATGGAGGTCATCTACGCTGGAAGAAACTGCTAACTTAAATTATGATATGTTTTCTGTTCCCGCATTGGGTGGAAAACCTGATACTTATATAAATCATCCGAATCAGACTCATATAATAAACCCTAATTCCAAACACATCAAAGAAGCATTACTGTTGTATGATTTTATGAGCAGCAAGGAATCCATGACCATATATTCGGAAATGACAAATCAGATTCCGGCAGGGAAAGATATATCTGTAGATTCTAAAGCAGTAAATAAAGCGCTTGCATTTGCAAAGGGAAAGACAGCAGTACTCGACCCATTTGTCCAGAGCCCTGCTTCCGAATTCAGCAATGATCTTTATAATTACTGGCAGGCAATAGCTATAGGGGCCGATTTCAATAAAGCGACTGCGGATATGCAGACAAAAATAGACTCATATAGGAAGTAAAGACCAGTTCATTTGAATTTTTGATGGGAACATAGCGGGATTCTGTGTTATCCCGTTATGTTCCAAATATAACTGTGGAGTTGATGAGCCGTTGTTTTCAATTAAATCTATAAAAAGGCAAACTGTTAAAAATAATTTATGGTATTATCTGTTACTAGCACTTCCTCTGATCTGTTATTTTGTAATATTTTTCAAACCTGTAGTTGAAGGACTTCTGCTAAGTTTTTATAAATGGGATGGCTTATCTGTCCAAAAGACCTTTGTAGGCTTTCAAAATTATGTGCGGATATTTACGATTGACACATCTTTTTGGCCGGCTTTTAAAAATACTCTTATATATATGCTGTTTGTAGTATTAATAGGCGGATCACTGGGGCTTCTGGTTGCGGTACTGATTTACAGAAAGCATTTTGTCAATAACATATTCAGGACTGTTTTCTACATGCCCGGTGTTCTTTCTACCATAGCAGTTGCTTTTATGTGGAGTAATGCAATATATAATCCGAATTTTGGGCTGTTAAACGATTTTTTACATGCAGTAAATCTTGATTCCCTTGCCAGGGTCTGGCTGGGTGAAAAGAGTTTGATAATATTCTCGGTTGCGGCAGTACAGGTTTATATGGACTTTGGTATGAATATGGTGCTTTTTATAGCCGGTTTGCAGGATATTCCGGAGGAAATGTATGAATCAGCCAGAATTGAAGGAGCAAATCCTTTTCAATCTTTTGCTTATATAACGGTTCCGCTTCTGAAAGGTACGATTTCGCTTGTTTTCATTCTGGCAATGATATCTTCGGTAAGATCCTTTGACCTTATGTACTTGCTGGCAGAGAACACGGATGTACTTGCTACATATTTGTTTAAAGAGATGTTTGCCAATGGAAGGGTTGGCACCGGCTCTGCAACCGCAATCGTCCTTCTTGCCCTGGTGTTGTTTTTCACTATCCTGCAAGGCTATCTTACCAGGGATAAAGATTAATATATGGAGATGACAGTATGAATTATAGAATTAATCTTTCCAGAACATTGAAATATTTTACATTGGCGATAATGGCCCTGCTTACCGTAATACCTGTATGGCTTATACTCATAGGAGCTCTTAAGGAAGAGGGTGAGATATATACAAATCTGTTAGGCCTGCCAAAAGCGGTTACTTTTCAAAACTACATATCCGCATGGATTGAAGGTAATTTCGGTATATATTATAAAAATAGTATTATATTAACGATTTTTACTGTTATATTTACAATGCTTTTATCCTGTCTCGCTGCATTTGCATTAAGCCGTAAAGATTTGTTTTTCAGGCGGATTATATATTTTGTATTTGTCATAGGGCTTACTGTACCGGCACAGGTTGCTTTAATGCCTCTTTTCATGCAGATCAAATCAATGGGACTGTACAACACTCTTAGCGGAGTAGTGATTATATTCATCGGTTACAGGATTGCATTTACAACTTTCATTATATATAGCTTTATGAAAAATATTCCGGTTGAAATTGAAGAATCCGCAAAAATAGACGGCTGCTCCATACCTAATCTCTTTATAAACATAGTACTTCCTCTTTCGAAAAATGTCATAGGAGTTGGAGTTATATTTAATATTGTATATGCATGGAACAACTTCTTTTTCCCATTGGTATTCATAAGCAATAATAATTTGAAGCCCCTGCCTACAGGCCTTTTAGCATTTAAAGGAGAGAATACGGTGTTTTTTACAAAACTTTTTGCAGGTATTTCTATTATTACAATACCGATTGTATTGGTCTATGTGATTTTACAGAAGTATTTTGTGCAGGGGATTACAGCGGGTTCGATTAAAGGGTAGGCACAGTATGAATTTGTACATATAGTTTATAAAGTCAATAGGAGGCTTTAGCCTCAAACCAAAGCTGCCGGCTTTCGGCCGATAAAAATTGACTTTGGATTCTGGGGTATTTTATTTTGAAAAATAATTAATTTATGGAGATAACGAATATGAAAATGCGAAAACTTGGCGGTTCCGGTATTGATGTAAGTGAGATTTCCATTGGTTGCTGGACTTTTGGCGGTGGTGACTACTGGGGGGTGCAGAGCCAGGAGGATGTGAATCTTGTTGTTGATAAATCACTGGAATCGGGCATTAATTTATTTGATACCGCTGAGGGTTATAATGCCGGAGAAAGTGAAATATCACTTGGAAAAGCACTTGCAGGGAAAAGGGACAGGGCTGTTGTTTTAACAAAGCTAAATCCAAATTCAGATCATGAAAAGCTTAATGAAAGGTTTGAAGCCTGCTTGAAACGTCTTGGCACCGATTATGTAGATATACTAATGGTTCATTGGCCCTCGGAAGACCATAAAATAACCGAGTATACCTTGAGAACATTTGAAAACTTACAGAAAGCGGGTAAAGTCCGCGCTATAGGAATAAGCAATTATGGCGTCAGCCAAATGGCGGAAATAAAAGCTTCAGGTGTCAAGGTATGCGTCAACGAACTCCCGTACAATATAATTTCCAGAGCTATAGAAAAAGATATTCTTCCGGCCTGTATAGATTCTAATATAGGCGTTATAACTTATTCCACATTGCAGCAGGGCATACTTACGGGAAAGTATAAAACAGCCGGAGAAGTACCTTTTAACCAGGCGCATACACGACATTTTCAGGATTTCAGGGGGAAAGGTACTTCCCGTCATGGTGAAGACGGAGCGGAAGAAGAATTATTTGAATTGCTGGATGAACTTCAGAAAATTTGTGATGATATGAATGTTTCCATGGCTGAACTGACTTTAGCGTGGGTACTTCATCAAAAAGGCATAACAAGTACCATTGTGGGCAGCAGGAATCTTAAACAGCTGGAATACAATATGAAAGCGGCGGAGTTGAAGCTTGATGAAGATCTTGTCGGGAAGCTTGGTTCCTTAAGTAATAAAGTACTTGATAAGCTTGGCTATTCTGCGGACTATTATCAAAATAGAAATAACAGCAGAATAAAATAAGTTAAAAAAAATATCCGTAACTACAGAGAAGGAAGTGGGTAAATGGTTGACAATAACTGTTTTTATTGCACTAAAAGTGAGAAGCTGCATGAATTGATGTTAGAAATATGCCAGTTGAGGGTATCAACACTATTTTTATTAAAGGACCAGGCTTACAAGGGAAGATGCATTGTCCAGTATAAAGATCATAAAACAGAAATATATCAGCTTGATGAAAAAGATCTGGAATTATACTTTAAGGATGTTGCAGATGCTGCGGAAGCTGTCAGTAAAGTATTTAACCCTGACAAACTTAATTATGGAATTGCGGGAGACGGTCTTCCGCATGTTCACCTTCATCTGGTCCCAAAGTATAAGGACGGTCCATGCTGGGGCAGGGGATATGATTCGGTGCCTGTTGAAAAGAAATTGCTGACAGATGAGGAATATGCGGAAAGAATTGAATTAATAAAAAGGAATTTAAGTTACAGGTAAGCCACTGGCTTTTATTAGCTTCTGAAAATGCTTCAACAAAGAATATAAGATAAAAATGGGGAAAATGTTTATGAAAATTACAAAACTGGAAACATTTTTTGTAAAACCAAGATGGATGTTTCTAAAAATTTACACTGATGAAGGTATAGTAGGTTATGGTGAACCTATAGTTGAAGGTAGGGCCAGAACAGTAGCAATGGCAATAAAGGAGATGGAGTCCTACCTTATAGGGCAGGATCCTTTGCGTATTGAGCACCATTGGCAGGTACTTTACCGCAATACCTTTTACAGGGGAGGACCAATACTTGTCAGTGCCATAAGCGGAGTTGAGCAGGCATTGTGGGATATCAAAGGCAAGTTTTACAATATGCCTGTTTATGAAATGCTTGGGGGTTACTGCAGGAATAAAATACGGATGTATGCACACTGCCATGCCGATACGGCCGAGGAGCTTGTCAATGCAGCTATGAAAAAGAAGTCGGAGGGATTTACAGCTGTTAAGACAAGTATTGACGCTCCTGTGCGGAATATTGATACAATGGCTTATATCACTGGCCAGGAGAAAAAAATTGCGGCTCTGAGAGAGGCTGTAGGAGAAAATATTGATATTGCCATTGATTTTCATGGCAGGGTAAGTCCAGCCATGGCAATCAGGCTTGCCAAAGTATTTGAACCGTATTGCCCCATGTTCATAGAGGAGCCATGCCTGCCTGAAAATGTGGATGCCTTGGTTTCGATTGCCCGTGCCACAACTATCCCGTTAGCAACAGGAGAAAGACTTTTTACACGTTGGGGCTTCAGAGAGATAATTGAAAAACAGGCTGTAGCGGTTGTTCAACCCGATTTATGCCATTCAGGCGGTATATTTGAAGCTAAAAAAATTGCGTCAGCAGCAGAAACGTATTACGCTTCCATAGCGCCTCATAACCCCCTTGGCCCCGTATCACTGGCGGCATGTTTGCAGCTAGATGCGTGCACACCTAATTTTCTGATACAGGAACATCCATCAATACCTGAAAAGTGGGATTTGGGAGCAGGGTATCTTAAAAAGCCTTTTGTGGTAGAACAGGGCTATATTTCACTTCCAGAAGGACCCGGACTGGGAATTGAAATAAACGACGATGCATTAACAGAGCTTGCATATCCGGGAGATTGGGAAACACCAAGACTGATTCATTCCGATGACGGATCAACAGCTGATTGGTAACATAAAGGAAAGGTGGATTAATAATGCCAATTGTAATAACTAATGTAAAAACAATTTTAACAGCACCGGAGGGAATAAATCTTGTCGTGGTTAAGGTCGAAACATCCGAACCCGGGCTGTACGGACTGGGCTGTGCGACATTTACACAGCGCTATTTGGTAGTGGCGACAGCTATTGAAGAGTATTTAAAACCATTTCTAATGGGTAAGGACCCCCAAAGGATAGAAGATATATGGCAAACTGCAATGGTCAGCAGTTATTGGAGGAATGGACCTGTTCTGAACAATGCACTTTCAGGTGTGGACATGGCATTGTGGGATATTAAAGCGAAAATGGCAAATATGCCGTTATATCAGCTCTTAGGAGGTAAGTGCCGGGAAGGTGCCGCAGTATATCGCCATGCGGACGGAAGAGAAATTAAAGAAGTTGAGGAAAACGCCCGTAAATTTATGGAGCAGGGTTACAGGTACATACGTTGCCAGTTGGGCACTTATGGAGGTGTCAATCAAGTCATCCACAGTCCTGAAGGCGCTCTGCCCGGAGCTTACTATGATCCTTATGCCTATATGAACAGCATCTGTGGTCTGTTTGAACATTTAAGAAATACTCTCGGCTGGAATGTTCAGCTTATGCATGATGTCCATGAGCGTTTGGCTCCCATAGATGCCGTCAATATGGCAAGGAGAATGGAAGAGTACCGTCCGTTCTTCCTGGAAGATGCACTCCCGCCGGAGCAGATAGAATGGTTTAAACTGATACGTCAGCATAGTACAATTCCCATTGCGGTTGGGGAATTGTTCAATAATGCCCATGAATGGACAAATCTTATAGTCAATAGACTGATTGACTATATACGTATTCATGTCAGCCAGATCGGAGGTATTACTCCTGCAAAAAAATTAATTTCACTTTGCGAGCAATTCGGTGTGAGGACTGCATGGCATGGGCCGGGTGATTTGTCGCCAGTTGGGCATGCGGCAAATGTACACCTTGACATCAGTTCGATCAACTTTGGTATCCAGGAATGGAATGGCTTTAAAGATGAGATACACGAAGTATTTCAGGGCTGTCCCGTAGTAAAAGACGGCTATGTCTATCCGAATGATAAACCTGGCCTGGGTATAGATATCGATGAAAAAAAGGCAGCTAAATTTCCGTGTAAAAACGACCTGCCGGCATGGACATTAACAAGGCTGCCGGATGGAACTTCAGTAAGGCCATAAAATAAAAACAGAATAAGATAGGTTGGTTACAGGGATTGTTCCGTAACCAACCTATTTTGTCATATTATCAGTTTATATCCGGTGTCAGACTGCTGCGGATATATTCGGTTATTGCATGCCAGTTTTTTTCGGATAAATAAGCAGCAGGTGCCAGATTGCTGGCGATTCCCACTCCCAGGAACCCATTTTCGAAGAATAAGCCCGCGTTTGAAAGGGAAACTCCTCCGACTGCCACATACTCAGTTTGGTCAAAAGGCCCCTTCAAGCTTCTGACATATTTCATCGGAAGATCTCCGGCCGGAAAGAGCTTCATCGTATTGTATCCATATGAAACGCATAATTCAACGTCTGTGGGTGTCATAACACCGGGAAGCATTTTTATTTTCAGATCATGGCAGTAACTGATTATTTTTTCTGAAGACGAGGGGGTAAGAAGAAATTCAGCTCCGGCCTCCATGGCTGCATCTATACGTTCTTTCGTAATAGCGGTGCCTCCGCCTACTATAATCTGATCCTTAAATTCCTGCTTCAGCACTTTGATTTGTTTATCTCCTCCGGCAGTATTCAATGCCACTTCAAAGCAATGGATACCGCCATTTAGAATTGCTTCGGCATAAGGTACAAGAATAGAGTCGGGAATATTCCGTAAAATAGAAATTATAGGGTGCTTTTTTATTAAATCTTTCATGGGCTTCTCCTTTTACCGGTAAACGATTTGTTCATGGTTTATTATATTATCCAGTTCCTGTCTTGTAGGAAGACTCTCGATATCACCTGTAGCCTGTGTGCATAAAGCACCTGCTATTGCCGCCATTTTTCCGCATTCCTCCACCGGTCTGTTTTCCAGGATGCCTGCAAGAAAGGCGGCATTAAACGCATCTCCGGCTCCTATGCTGTCGATGCAGTTGCAGGGATAAGGATCGATAAAATGGCTGCTTTTACCATTCGACACATATGCACCTGCAGCTCCGTTTTTAACGGCTAAATATTCCATACCGGGATGACTGCTGAAGAGCAGGTCTGCTATCTCATTAAAATCAGTGATTCCATACAATAATTCAGCCTCTTCCAGTCCTAGTAAAACAATATTGGACCGGCTGACAAATTTTTTAATCAATTCAGATTGATCGTTGTTTTTCCAAAGTTTTTTTCTTATGTTAGGATCAAAGCTGATTTTAATACCTCTTGATGCGGCTGTTTCCACGGCGGAAACTGTTATGGCATGACAACTGTCACTTAATATGGGGGTAATTCCTGTAAAATGCATGATTTTGATATTATCAAACATTTCGGGTATCAAATCGGCGGGATGCAGGTGCGAGGCTGCAGAATGATCCCGGTAATAATATACCTTTGTTTCATTGGAACCTGAAAATTCTTTTATCATCACGCCTGTAGGATGTTTATTGTCGATAATTACGTGATCGGTCTTAACTCCTTCGGAACGTATTTTATACAGAATGTATTGGCCTAATTCATCATTACCAAGCCGGCTGAACCATTCTGAAGCATGTCCAAGTTTACACAGGCCGATGGCAGTATTGCTTTCAGCACCGGCAAATTTAGAATGATAATCATTTATGTAACGGAGTAAACCCGATTGAGATGGTGCAAATACCATCATGGATTCACCAAATGTTAAAACTTCAGACACTATAGTTACCTCCTTTTCATATTTTTATAATAATTTTAGATATAAAAACCTAGATGACAAATTCTCTGAAATATTGAGCTCAACAGAATAGTTATATTTTTATAAGCCATGAGCAGGATAAATTAAATTTGCCGTATAACCGAACCTGTGGGAGATATCCAGAGCGGCTTCAGTTATCAGACGGCTATAAAAGGGTTCCTTTTCTTCTGTGGAGGGTGTAAAAACCGTTGAAATACTAATCGCCGCTATACAACTCCCCGTATGATCAAGAATTGGAGCGGCAATACAAAACACAAAATCATTGTCTTCGCAGTTGTCGATGGAGTAACCTCTTTCACGGATTTTTTTCAAATCGGCAATTAAACTGCTAAAATCCGGTAAAGTATTGGCTGTACGCTTTTTAAGATTTCCGCCGCCTGTAATCACTTTGACTTCTTCAATGGGCATGGCAGCTAACATTGCTTTACCAAGACCTGTGCAATGCATGTGGTTACGGTCTCCTATAACACAAGTGGTCCGAGTTGGAGATTTTCCTTCTACCCTATCCAGGTAAACGAGAAAGCCATTGTTGGGAATTGCCAGAAAGGCTGTTTCACCGGTTTGAAGGCTCAGTTCCTTTAAATAAGGCCGTGCAATGCTGTGGACATTGGAACTGCCCAAATAAGCGCTTCCAATTTCAAAGGATTTAACATCCAATTGAAATGATTTTGTTGCTTCATCAATTGCTAACATTTTTTTGTTTGTAAGAGTGTGAACTATATCAAATGCACTGCTTTTAGGTATTTTCAGCTCTTTACTGATTTCGGCCAGTGAGACAGGGGTATGACTCTTTGCTATATAGTCCAGTATATCTGCAGCTCTTGCGACTGTTCTGTTAAGTTTAATATTTTTGTTCTCCATAATACTCCAATACCTCTGTGTTCGTAATTACGAATTAAGTACGGTAATACGAATGATAATATACACAAATTATAGCATTTATTATTAATTTAATCAATAAAATAGCATAATTAATGCCGCATAATTGGGCATATATAATCATAACCCTATATTTAACGTATACTTATGTATACTTGTGGTTTAAAGCAGGATTTTTACCGGTTTGTGTCGAAAAATTATTATATTGCACGTATTGTTTCCATAATGGTTTCCAACAAATTTTTCTGATCGAAGGAATTTTATGTTAAAGATTAAAAGCCTGCTCAAGACAAGAAAATACCGTACAAGAATTTTTTTATGGATAACCTCCGTTATGATAATTTTGATCATTATGTTTTCGGCCGTTATATATCTGAATGTTGAAAAAACCGTTCTGAACAGTGAATATGAATCCAGCCAGAAGATTTTGAACCAGATGAAGTACAATATCGACTTTCTGGATCAAATGGTGAAAAACCTGTGCCTGTCCACCTATTACAACAATGACGTGAAATCCCTTATGGATTTCACGGAAGAAGAGACCTACGAGCAGATGAACATAATAAACAAGCTCAGCAATTCCGTTGTGGCCAGCAATCCGTATATCCAGTCAATTTATATTTACAACAACAGAAAAAAAGTGTTCTATTCCACCTATAATTCCTTTAAGTACGAGGACCCGGATCTGATCAGGCTCATGCAGTCCAACGGCAACATTCCCGTTCTGAGGCCTGTTTTCAGGCGGACGGAGAGCTACCATTCGGGGGATGTGGTGAAATACAGCAATGTTCTGACATATTTTATGTATGAAATGAAGGATAAGCAGAATAATATGCAGGGCGCTGTCATTATCAATATCAAACTGGACTGGCTCATTGAAAATATAAATATTATAAATATGTTCAACAACAGCAGGCACGACAAGATATTCATACTGGATGACAAGGGTGAATTTATCAGGGGAGACGTCAGCGGCAGTGCGGATGACGCCAAATACGAGGAGTACCTGAAGAAGCTGTATTTTTCAAAAAATATGGACGTTGAAAGGATAAAAGAGACTGAGCTGCTCAAGGACAGAATAGGCAACCAGAGTTATTTCATATCGGTCATACCCATTGAGCAGGCCAATTGGGTCATGTATAAGGTGCAGCCCTACGATATAGTTTTTGACTATATCAATAAGCTGAAATACACTATAATAGTTATAACCTGTATCGTCCTGGTTTTAATTTTTATAGCGTCCTATACAATATCAAAGGGCATTTACAGGCCCTTCGAAGGGCTTTTGAAGCTGGTGGGCTTCAATAATCAGGGCAATACCGGTTCAAAAGCGGATATTGACGAATTTTCATATCTTCAGGACGTATACAAGAGCTCCATAGACCAGATAGAAAAGTTCAGCACTGAGCGAAGGGACAACGAGCAGGTCATAAAAACCTACTTTTTGAGAAAGCTTCTCTTGCAGAGCGAATCCATAACGGATGAGGAATTTGAGATCAATAAAAACGAGCATGACCTGATTCTGGAGCAAAATCAGCCCTTTATGGTCATTTTACTGATCATCGACCGGCATGGGGAGTTTGAAGAAAAGAACGATGTGAAAACGAGGGACCTTTTTAAATTTGCCATTATCAACATCATTTCCGAGATCCTCTCGGAGAGCTTTAACTGCGAGGCCGTGGAAATGAAGAATGACGAAATAGTGATAATCCTCAACAAGGAAGATAGCAGCCGGGAAGCCTATGAAAATCTCATAGCAAAGGTCCGCGAGGCCCAGGAGGCGGTCATGAGATACTACAATATTTCATTTACCGCCGTATTCAGCGAGGAGAGGTCCGGAGCGAACAGCCTGACCAGTCTGTATAACCAGGCTGTCGATTGCTCGGCCTATAGATTTGTCTTCGGCCTGTCTTCGGTCATACTTCCGGAAATGCTGAATAAAAATTCCTTTAAAACGGATTTCAGATATGAAAATCAGAATAAGCTCATAGAAGAACTGAAGCAGGGCAACCTGAAAAATGCCGAAGCATGTTTTATCAGCCTCATAGAAGAGATCAGGAAGCTGGAGTACAACAACATGATGCTGTCCATGGCCCATCTGGTCAATTCCTTGAAAAATGCCGTTTATGACATGAATCAGACCAATAAGGAGCCCATAAATGTGAGCTCCGTACTGTCAAGCCATGAAATATTTGAGCTTGAGACCATTGATGAATTCAAGAGGATCATTTTGCTTGTGCTGCAGCAGATAGCGGTCAAAATAGAAAACCGGGCAGACAACAGGGACACGGAGCTGGCAGGAAGTATCCGGAATATTATACTGGAGGACTATCCGGACTATGGCCTGAATATTTCAAGCATTTCAGATAAACTGCGCATTTCATCCTCAAAAATAAGCAAGGTATTCAAGGAAAATTTCAATATGTCTGTGGTGGAATACATCAACAGCGTCAGGCTGGAAAAGGCCGTGGAGTGGATGGAAAATTCCAGGCTCAGCATAGGTGAGATCATGCACAAGGTCGGGATTGAAAATGAAAGCTATTTCTACAAAATATTCAAGGCCAAATATGGCACAACGCCCAGGGGATATATATCAAATAACAGGCAAAAGCAGTGAGCCGAGATTCCCTTTGTGGAGGAATGATGATTATGAAATTGTCAAAGTATTCTTTTAAGAGTACGGTGTTTCTGATTTGCATTTTAATCAACGTATATCTCATACTGACGGGCTGTTCGGCTGAGCTGAGGGGAATAGGCGGCGAAGGCGGAACGCCCGAGCCCTATGAAATAAAGTGGTATATGCCCAACAGCATTCAGCCTGATATGCAGGCGGTCAACAAGGAAATGAGCGGCATAACCAGAGAAAAAATAAATGCCGTTTTAAATGTGGAATTTATGGACTGGGGCAGCTATGACCAGAAAATGAGGGTGAAAATGGCTTCTGCGGAGCCCATGGACCTGATATTCACGTCAAACTGGTCAAACGATTATATCACAGCGGTAAACAGGGGAGCTTTCCTGGAAATAGACCCGGCAAAGCTCAGGTCGCTGGCGCCAAATGTCCTGGAAGGCGTACCGGAAAAATGCTGGACATCGGCGTATGTAAAGGGAAAGCTGTATGCCATGATAAATACCCAGATAGAGGGAAGAACGCCGGGAATACTCGGGTACAGGAAATATTTTGACAAGTACTCCGTCGACATATCCGGAATCAGGAAAATGGAAGATCTGACGCCGTTTCTGGAGAAAATAAAGAAGGGAGAGCCGGGGATCATCCCCATTGGCATCGACGGGATCGATACGGGTTTTAACGATATTGCCCTGACCTATGGCATTGAAATATTTTCAAGGGAGAATCCCGCGGCTTTGTATATTGACGATACTTCGCTGAAGGTCATAAATTATTTCGAAGCGCCTGAAACCGCCGGTTATCTGAAGCTGGTCCGCGGCTGGTATAAAAATGGCTATATACGCAGTGACGCGGTGACAGTAAACGACCATTCGGCGGACCTTAAATCGGGCAGGATAGCATTGATGACCAATGTTATAAATCCGGACACCATGGCCAACCAGGCGCCGCTGTGGGGCGTTGAGGCCTCTGATATGGCAGGGCAGGCCTTTATGAACACATTTATGGGCAACGGGGGAGTCCTGTCAAGCCTGACCGCCATAAGCAAAACATCGGGAGACCCGGACAAATGCTATCAGCTGTACAACCTGCTGTATGACAAAAACGATACAAAACTGTTTAATATGCTGAATTACGGAATAGAGGGAAAGCATTATACCAGAGAGGACGATGTTGTGACCCAGATACCAAATTCAGGCTACTGGGTATCCTGCGGCTGGGAAAACGGCTGCATGTTCAATTCATACCGTCAGAGTGCCGGCCAGCCTGAGTGGTATCCCATAGGCCCCGACATGAACGATAACGCAAAAACCTCAAAGGTACTGGGCTTCAATTTTGACCCGGAGCCCGTCACTGTAGAACTTATGCAGTGCACCGCCGTGGTGAACGAATACTACAATGCCCTGTTCACGGGTTCCATTGACCCCGATAAAAATCTGCCGGTCTTTCTGGGCAAATTAAAAAAGGCGGGAGCGGATAAGATTATTCAGGAAATGCAGAAACAAATAGATGCGTGGAAGGAAAAAGGAGAATAAAAACAGTCGGTAAAAGCAAAGCATCTGATGATTTCATTATGGGAAAATCAGATGCTTTTTTTATGCAATAAAATTCTCTGAGAGGATGCGTTGTAAAATATGAAACTCGCCTATACCAGACACTCCGGCCGGAGGACTTTAAAAAAGTACAGTGGCGCCGGACTCTGACCTGCAAAAAGTACAGTCGGAAAAATACCCTCCTCAAAAAATACAGTTCTCTGAAAAGTGATTACCGAAATGAGCAGTACAAATCTTTAAAGCGCCGCAATACAATAAAAACACAGCAAACGGCACAGCAAGTCCTGCCGCACTTAAAACACTTTTTGCTACAGCAAGTTATGTAAACATTTTTCAGAAAGGTAGTGAATGCATGAATTCTTTATCAAAGGGGTTGAAGGAATTTAAAAGGAATAAAGAGCTTTTCTTCCTGGGATTGCCGGGAGTGCTGGCGCTGTTCATAGTGGCATATTTGCCCATGTTCGGCCTGATAATTGCATTTAAAAGATTTTCTTTTGAAGATGGTATTTTCGGCAGCCCCTGGGCGGGCTTCGACAATTTCAAATTCTTTTTTACCTCCCAGGACGCTTTCAGAGTAACCAGAAATACATTGCTTCTCAACGGTTCATTTATAGTGCTCAGCTTTGCGGCCGCGGTTATAGTGGCGCTGATGCTCAATGAGCTCAACAGAAAAAGCGTCAAGGTATTTCAGACTGTTTTATTTGTTCCATACTTTATATCATGGATCGTTGTGGGTTATCTGGTATATGGATTTTTAAGCCCCGATTACGGAGTTATCAATTCCATTCTGAAGACCTTTAACATGGCTCCGGTGGACTGGTACGGAGATCCGAAATACTGGCCGGTGATACTGATAATCTCATATTTATGGAAGAATGTGGGCTATCTGACCATCATTTTTTACACGGGTATGCTGGGCATAGACTCTTCCTATTATGAGGCTGCGGCCATCGACGGAGCCACCAAGTTCCAGCAGGCCAGGTCCATTACGGTACCGCTCATAAAACCGCTGGTAATATTAATGCTGATCCTCAGCATAGGTAAAATATTCTACTCTGATTTCGGACTGTTCTTCTTTGTACCGAGAGAGGTGGGAGCGCTGCTTCCAACCACAGATGTAATCGACACATACGTTTACAGATCCCTGAGAGTTATAGGAGATCTGGGTATGGCGTCTGCGGCTGGCTTCTATCAATCCATAGTGGGATTTATCCTGGTTATAGGGTCAAATCTCATAATCAGAAAAGTCAGCAAGGAAAACGCGGTGTTTTAAAAATATTTGGAGGGATGTTAATTATGCAGAGACTGCGCAGCAAAGGCAGATTGCCAAATTTCATAATGACGGCCGTATTGACAGTCATATCGGTTTTGACAATTCTGCCCTTGATTTATCTCATATCCGTGTCCCTGTCTACGGATGCGGGAATAGTGAAATACGGGTATACGCTCATTCCCAGATCCTTTACGCTGGAGGGCTACAAGTTTATTTTCAGAGTGCCCAGGCCAATCATTACAGGCTACGTTGTCTCGATTACCGTAACCGTACTGGGAACGGCATTGGGACTGGCACTGTCCTCCACGCTGGCCTATGTCATGTCCAGAAAGGACTACAAGTACAGCAGGGCCACCACATTCTACGTATTCTTCACAATGCTGTTCAATGGGGGACTTGTGCCAACATATATCGTAATGACAAAATTCCTGCACGTGCAGAATACCATATGGGGCTTGATAATCCCATACAGTGTCAGTCCCTGGTTCACCATGATAATGAAGGGCTTTATGGAGACGCTGCCCTTTGAGATAGTTGAGTCGGCCAAGATCGACGGTGCGGGGGAATTCAAGACCTTTGCCAGGATAGTCCTCCCGGTGGTCAAACCGGCCATTGCGACGGTTGGGCTGTTTTATGCCTTCGCATACTGGAACGACTGGTGGCTTGCAATGCTGTATATAAGCAAAGAGAGCCTCGTACCGCTTCAGTTCCTGCTGTACAGGACCCTGAGCAATCTCAGCTATATACTCAACAATATGTCTTCGCTCCTGAATGTCAATATGAGCAATATTCCCAGTGAGTCCGTACGGATGGGAATGGCGGTAATTGCGGCGGGTCCCATGCTTGTATTATTCCCGTTTTTCCAGAAGTATTTCGTGAAGGGCCTCACGGTGGGCAGCGTAAAAGGGTGATTTAACCGGATTGTTACCAAATTGGTTTCAATAAATATATTTTTAGGAGGATTTAAAATGTTGAGCAAAAAGATCAGAGCATTATCACTTGTGCTTTCGGCTGTATTAACACTCAGTATGGGCCTGGCGGGCTGCGGAAACGGCAATACGTCCGGGCCGTCCACAGGCTCCGCGGCAATGGGTACCGGTTCGGCCGCAACGGGTTCTGCGGCGCCGGAGCTTGCGCCATACGAGATCAACTGGTTTTTCCCCAACGGCGCCCAGGCGGATGTGGATATGGTAGCCCAGGAAATGAGTAAAATAACTCAGG
>JAEWSZ010000226.1 GCA_023397905.1 Bacillota bacterium
ACCATAGAAAGAAATAACCGGGTTATCGCATTTTCTTCTTTAAGAATAAGGGATGAATATATCCTGTTTACTACGGAATATGTAGAAGCGGGTTATCGCAGGCAAGGGTTGTTCAAAGCCTTAACCGAGGTCCGGTTTGCTTATTGCCGTGAGCTGGACATGCCCATCCGCACCTCCACAGATTTAGAGTACATAAAAGACTACTATCTACGGCAGGGCTTTGAGGTATACCGGACCTCAAAAAAATATTGGTTTCTGATTAAGGGTCACGGCAAGGGGGTGTTGATGGATGAAACCAAACTTACTCTCACTGAGAATTGAGCTGGAGCTCGAAGAACTAGTGGATAGAATCAAACAACTCATTGAGCCAATGGAACTGGAAGAAAAGATACAGGCCTTGAACCATATTCGAAAACAATTGCGGGAGATTTCCCCTTTTGAAGAGCCGGTAGACCTTATACAGTGGATACCGATAGAAAAAATCTATGCCAATGATTATAACCCCAATATTGTGGCTCCGGCTGAGATGGAACTGCTCTATACCTCTATCCGTATTGATGGTTTCACCCAGCCGATTGTAGCTTATAAATTGGATGATGACCACTATGAAATCACCGATGGGTTTCACCGCAATCGCATCGGTAAAGAGCGTCTGGATATTTTGAAACGCTTATACAAACACTTGCCTCTGGTCACGATTGATAAACCTCTGGATGAGCGTATCGGTTCCACCATCCGCCATAACCGCGCCAGAGGGACCCATCAAATTCGTCCCATGTCAGAGGTGGTCTTGTCTTTATCCGAGATGGGGTGGGATGATAAAAAAATTGCTGAAAACCTGGGCATGGAGCTGGATGAAATTATTCGTCTGAAGCAAATTACCGGTTTAAAGCAGGCTTTTCAAAACCATGAATTCTCTAAGTCCTGGGTGGAATTTGAGCATAAATATTACAAATAAAACCGGGCAATGTCTAACAGGCCGTCACAAACAACCAATACCAGTATGATTTACATACGAAAATAGTTATCGTAAAGAAAGGAAAAAAGATTCCTATGAAAAAAAGTGATCAATATTGGGTAAGGCTGCCGCTCCAGATGGCATACAATGTACGTGAACTGGGCGGGCTTCCCACCAAAGACGGAAAACAAACTGCGTGGCGCAGCTTTTTGAGAGCTGATGACATTAGCCAGTTAACTGAAGAGGACATTCAATTTTTACTGGATTACGGGGTACGAACGGTTATTGACTTAAGGAGTAAGACAGAAGCAGAGCAAAAGCCGGATCGTCTAAATCTGAAATACGGAGTGGATCACTATCTCATTCCTTTTACTGATCTGGATATATCTCCTGAAGGACAGCTTGCATTCCTTGATACGGTGGGCTGTGTGGGAGATATGTACTTAGACTTTTTGAAAAATAGCAAAGTAGTACAGAAACTGTTTGAAACAATCGCCACTGCCAAACTTGGGTGTATTTTATACCATTGTGCCGGCGGGAAAGACCGGACAGGTATATTAAGCTTACTGTTATTGATGCTTGCCGGCGTAGACCAACAGGATTGCGAAATTAATTACATCCCGTCTTTTATAAATTTAATGAGGACTCCCCTTTTTCGGGAAAACGCCTCCTCCATACCAGACCGTTATATGCAATTTTTAGAATCCAGGTTGGAATACATAGAACCTTCCTATCGGTATGTGGCTAGTTTTGAAGGCGGTGTTGAAGGATACCTTGCACATTGCGGTCTCCGCGATGTGCATCTTACCTTGGTCAAGGACCGTCTGCTCGCTTCTTGTTTGTGATGCAATACAAAACTGTAAAATAAGGTATTTGCCCAAGGGCTTTCCAACTCCGAGCGGGTTGATTTCTTCCCTTCCCTCTCTCCTTACCATAAAGGATGGAAATACTGAATTCATTTATTTGGAACAAAAAATGGTTAATTGAATACATAAGATATCCAAAAAAATATGGTATAGCTATAATTTATGGTATTATATTCCACCCATGTAGCTTGGTGGTAATGTGAAAATTGTTGCGAGGGGAGGAAATCACAGATGGAATTCGATAGCATAAACGATGCTGAGAAAAAAGTCATGATTATGAAAAGTATCTATGACGGAATCCGGGTCATAGATCCGGAAAAGAAAAAAATCATCTACACCATGCATCCATTGCCCGCAGAGAAGAATGTTTTATGCTACCAATTCTGGGAAACCGATGAGGTTTGCATCAACTGCATTGCCATGCGTGCGCTGAGCGAACATCAGACAGTTGTAAAACTCGTAGATAAAATCAATCGTATTTATACCGTAACCGCAGTACCTGTCCTGATTGGAAACAAGCGATTGGTGATGGAATTTATACAAGATGTAACAAACAAATTATGCATTCAGAACGGGAAGCCCTGTGATGAATCCCAAATGCTAATGCAGTCAAATGCTCATTACATTGATAACCTCCTGACCAAAGACAGTTTAACCGGCCTATATAACCGGCGCTTTATTGATGAAAGCCTACCCGTCGCTTTAGTTCGGGCCCGCACAACAAAACGGCCTCTTTCCGTTATCTATGCCGATATTGATTTTTTTAAGAGTGTGAATGACACTTACGGGCATGTAGTGGGTGATCAGGTCCTGCAGCATGTGGCGAATCTGTTCCGGAAAAACTTGCGTATCGGGGATAACTGGGCCGCACGGTATGGTGGTGAAGAATTCCTGATATGCCTGTCTGATACCGATTATAAGCTGGCAGTAAAAATTGCAGAGCGGCTTCGGAAATCGATTATGCAGTATAAGTTTCAAGTTGATGAAAAAGTTATTCATGTGACATGCAGCTTTGGCGTTTATACCGTTTGTGAGCAAAGTCACGACCTGACTGCGCTGGAGGTCATCACCCTTGCAGACAGAAATCTATACCGGGCAAAAGAAAATGGCAGGAATAAGGTTGTTTAACACTGGCCTGATCGTCCGGCAGAAGGAATACAGAAAGGAACTCCTGCTTATGAAAGTAAAACCCATGTTTTTAGAAAAACAATTGAAAATAAATGCCTATGACATTGATGTAATGGGTATCGTTAGCAATATCGTGTATATCCAATGGTTTGAAGACTTACGTTATCTATTATTGGAAAAATATTGGCCTTATGAAGAGATGCTAAAAATTAACCAATCTCCGATTCTAAGCAAAACAGAGATTGAATACAAACATCCTCTAACGATTTTTGACAAGCCGGTGGGCGGACTCTGGGTATCCGATATGACAAAAGCGCGGTGGACAATCCATATAGAAATAACATCAAATGATAAATTAATATGCACCGGCATACAGACGGGTTATTTCTATGATCTGATGCGAAAAAGGCCTGTTCCAATTCCCCAGGAATTATTGGATAAATATAAAAATTGGCTCTAAAGTGCATGAACCAAGCCGGATATTCTAATTCTATTACAGATACTTTTTTCATTCAAAACGCTCGATATTAAAAAATAAAAAATAGAAGGTCTTTCCTACTTCCGCTATGGTATGGATCATGATGAAAAGAGTATGGGACTGCCACACTCTTTTTTTGTGCCCATAGATGTAATAAAACAAGTATCGCCACGATTTCTACCAGAGCGGTTTTAACAATAAACCCTGTGATATGCTGTGATATCCTACTGAGTTTTACGGTGTTGTTTTGCTACTAACCATTCATTTTGTGTCTATAATTGAAATATATTGTATCCTGTGTTATACTACTGATATATTTTAAGGAAGAACAGAGAGGATGAACACAGTGAATAGTAAAATCGAACACTGTCCTATATATGCAATTCAACAAAAACTCGGAGGTAAGTATAAATTCTTAATCCTCTGGGTCCTGCAGGATGAGAGCAAACGCTTTAAGGAATTGCAGCGCTGTTTAGGGGATCTTACGCAATCAACCTTGACCAAACAATTACGAGAGTTGGAAGCCGACGGACTGGTAAAGAGATTTGTTTATCATGAAATTCCGCCGAAAGTTGAGTATTCCCTGACGGATCTCGGTAAAAGCTTTCTTCCTATTTTAGAATCGATGAAGGACTGGGGAGCAAAACATTTGTCCTGATTCAGAGCATGGATAAAACACAACGGATGGCTTCCAGCCAGAGTTGCAAAACAGCTATACTACATGGAGGAAAGGATGGTGTAAATAATTATGATCACAATATTTCTGTGTGATGATGATAAGGAAACCCTTGATCAATACGCCCAACTGCTTGAAAAGGCAGCCAGAAAAAACGATATCGAGATTACGATCTCTTCATTTAGCAGTGGAGAAGAATTACTGTTCCACCTGTCTGATTCTCCCAACCAAGCGGATATCATCTATCTGGACATCCTTATGCGGCAGATCAATGGGATGGATACCGCTAAGAAGCTCAGGGAGCTTGGATGCAAGTCGGAAATTATTTTCTTGACCACCAGTGAGGATTTTGTATACGATGCGTTTGACATTGCTGCAGTTCAGTATTTGCTTAAGGCTACAACCCATACGGATAAATTTGAACAGGTATTTCTCCGGGCTGCAACACTGGTTCAAGAAAAGGTAACGGATATGTTTATCTGTGAGTCGGGTAATACACAAAAAGTAATTCCCATTAAGGATATTACTTATTTTGAGATTTGGAAAAGAGTTGTCACCGCTCATTGCAGAAATGAAAGCATTGAATTTTATTCGACCATGGAGGAATTAGAGGCCCGGCTGTTAGATAAGGATTTTGTCCGCGTCCACCGCTCTTATCTGGTGAATCTTCGCTATATATCAAAGTTTCACCAAAACAGCGCTTTTCTAAAGACTGGTGAAAATATTCCAATTGGTGTAACTTATATTAAGCATGTTAAAAAGATTTTTACTGATTATATCAGTCATACCAATGTTCATAGTATTTGATGACCAAAGGGGGAGAGAAAAATCATGCAGCTATTAGGGCTTGTTTCACTGATTATTTATGATATCTTTATTCTTCTTTATTTGAAGAAAATGTTTCCGCTGAAAAGAAGCCATTGGCTTTTTTATATAGCTGCAGTTGTCTTCAATATCATCGTTACCGTACTGTCCTTTTTATTCCTGCCCCACCAATTTGCTGTATATCTAATGATGGGTTACATCATGTTGGCCTTTCATTGGCTGTTTCAGGGAAACCAGTTGCAGACTTTTTTCGTGGGCTGCGTCTACATGTTTTCCTTATACAGCAGCCGGGGAATTGTCATGTCAATTTATGCGATTGTATTACACAGCAGCATTGAAGATGTGCTTCAGCAAAAGCCCTATTATCAGACCATATTCGCACTGGCGGTTCTTCTTTCCATTCTGCTCAGCCAGTTTATCCGTAAGGTGGTCACGCCGGATGCCAGGGCAAGGCACCTACTATCTAACAAGTCACAGCTTAAATTTGTTGTCATTTACCTGTTCATCCAACTGGTATTTCTTACGCTGATTAACGATGGACGTTTTCATGAAAGCAGTCAATCCTGGCTTTCTTCCTTATACTTAATCGCCTGTGTCATTTCGAAATTGTGGCTGATGTTTGTCCTCAATCATACCGCCAAGGTAGCCGAACTATTCGAGTTTGAGCTGCATACAAGACAGCTGCAAGAACAGCTTTCCCGCCAAATGCGCCACTATCAATCATACCGTAGATTTACGGAAAGCTACCGGGCATTCCGGCACGACTATAAGAAGTTCATGACTTCCCTGAAAACTTTATTGCACAGCCAGGAATACGAGCAGGCTATCCGGATGCTTGACAGCATTCATGACACCATGCAGAAAGAGGTTCAAATTCATAAAACCTACTCCGACAATGTCCTGTTGGATGCTATTTTGCAGGATGCAGCGAATACCTGCGTAGAAAAAGGTATACGCTTTTCGGCGGTTACGCATCTCCCAGACAGCCTTTCCATGTCGGAGCTGGATATTGTCCGCGTTTTTACAAATGTAATTGATAATGCTATAGAAGCCTGTAACAAGATATCCGGTCCAGAGCGGTTCATTGAGATTACGAGCAGCGGTAATCAGGAG
>JAEWSZ010000235.1 GCA_023397905.1 Bacillota bacterium
TTTATAAATTAAAAACCTATATAATATGTTGTATAGGTTTTTTTGATTGGCACATTGAGGACATGGTGGTTATATGAGCGAATACGGAAGCAAGGAAATAGCAAGTGCGGCTATCAGAATAGCACTTACAGGGGACAGGGCATCTGAAAAAAAGCTGCAGGCGGAGTTCGGGCAGATTGGCATACAGTCGGCCGCAGTGGATTATGGCGGGGAGTTTATCTCTTCCGTTATGAAAATAGTTGAGCGTGCGGTGGTGTCCTCCAAAAGAGAGGGCGTTATCTCCGAAAGCCATGCGGAACAGGGTGCTGTGGCAGGAGCCACCAGAGAAGCCATATCCCAGATAATGCCCAAGGCCATAGGACTCAATGTGGGTGGGAAAATCGGGATTGCAAGGTATAAGGACCATATAAGCGTCGCGGTATTCTTTGGAATCGGCCTGCTGAATCTGAACGAAGTTGCCATCGGGTTGGGGCACAGAGCCGTCTAAGCGTCAGTAAAGCGTCGGTAATACAATTTTGAGTATGCATCGAGAACCCCGACGCCCCAAAAATCCGTGGACGGATTTTTTACAGGTATAGTACAATTTTAAGTATACATTGAGAACACCGACGCTTAAAAAATCCCTGAACGGATTTTTATAAATGCAGTGCTTTTTTATTGTTTATCATGAACCTGGTGCTATGATGCAGGGTATAATATAGGAGGATTTTTTTAATGTCTGTTAGGGCCATAAGAGGAGCAACGACTGTTCCGGAAAACACAAAAGAAGCTATTCTGGAGGGAACGGCGGAGCTGCTCGCCGAGCTGATAAAAAGAAATGATTTGAAAAATGGGGATGTCATAAGCGCATTTTTTACGGTGACAGGTGACCTGAACGCTACCTTCCCGGCCGTAGCCGCAAGGGAGATAGGCTGGACGGATATTTCGCTGATGTGTACAAATGAGATCGACGTTCCGGGAAGCTTGAAAAGCTGTATAAGGATCATGATACACTTCAACACCGACCGGGAAAATAGTGATATAAACCATGTATACCTGAAGGGAGCAGCCGTTTTAAGGCCGGACCTCAGCGAGAAATAATTTTGATTTATAAGGAGGGGCAGTAACGCCCCTTGTATTTATTATAAAACGGAGGTTAACATGCCAAAGAGTATAGCAATCGACGGACCCGCAGGCGCCGGGAAAAGCACCATTGCCAAAAGGGTCTCATCCGGTCTCGGATTTATATATATAGACACGGGCGCCATGTACAGGGCTGTGGCATTAAAAGCCATAAACAGCGGGATCGATACCACTTCCCAAAAGGATCTGGCTGAGATGATGAAGGACCTGAACATAACAATTTCACATGATGACAATTCCCAGAGAATATTTCTGGACGGAAAAGACGTTTCGGAATTGATCAGAACTGCCGAAGTATCCGTAGGAGCGTCAAATGTGGCCGTATTCCCGGAGGTAAGGCTGAAAATGGTGGAGCTGCAGAGGAAAATAGCCGCAGACAAGGATGTTGTCATGGACGGAAGGGATATCGGGTCATATGTATTGCCACATGCCAATCTGAAAATATTTCTCACCGCTTCTGTGGAAGAGCGGGCCAGACGGAGATATGAGGAACTGCTTCAGAAAGGCCAGCAGGTCCTGTTTGAAGACGTAAAAAAGGATATGGTATACAGGGACAACAACGACAGCGGCAGGGCTTTTGCTCCGCTTGTAAAGGTTCCTGACGCCATTGAGGTCGATTCAACATCGCTGGCAGTTGACGAAGTAGTGGAAAAAATATTATACTTTTATACAAACTATGCCAGCATTAAAAACGGAGAGTTGTAAATGGAACTGATAATTGCCAGCACCGCGGGCTTTTGCTTCGGAGTGAACAACGCGGTAAAAATTGTGTTTGATCTGGCCACCAAATCAAATGAAAAAATATATACGCTGGGGCCCATAATACACAACGAACAGGTGGTTGAAAAGCTGAACAGGTTCGGAGTGACCGCCGCCGACAGCCCGGAACAGGCAACGGCGCCGGCAAAAGTTGTGATACGCGCTCACGGCGTGGGGCCTGAAACTCTGAAAGCTCTGGCCGGAAAAGGCCTGGATGTTGTAAATGCCACCTGCCCGTATGTTGAGAAGATACAGAGGCTTGTCAGCCAGAAGTACAGGGAAGGCTGCCAGATAATAATAATAGGCGATGAAAAACATCCGGAGATAATTGGTATAAACGGGTGGTGCGACAATACTGCATATATAATTGAAGACGTTTCTCAGGTGGATCTTTTGCCGGATATAGAAAAAAATATATGTGTTGTTGCTCAAACTACATTTATTCGTGAAAAATGGGAAAAAATTATACAGAGTTTAAATAAAAGGTTTGAAAAAGTTATAAAATTTGATACAATATGTAATGCAACGGACAAACGGCAAACAGAAGCCGGGAAGATTTCCAAAGAAGTTGATATGGTTCTTGTGATCGGTGGTATAAATAGTTCAAATACCCATAAGCTGTATGAAATCTGCAAGGCCAACTGTGAAAGTACTTATAAAATACAAACAGCCAGTGACATACCACCGGTTGATATAAAAAAAATTAAAAAAATTGGTATTACTGCAGGGGCGTCAACACCTGACTGGGTAATCAAGGAGGTTATTCATAAAATGAGTGAATTAGATAAACAGGATTTGGAGTTGAGCTTTGCCGATGCCTTTGAAAGCTCGCTTGTGACATTAACGACAGGTCAGATTACAAAAGGAAAGATTATCGGATATAACATGAATGAAGTATTTGTTGATCTGGGGTATAAATCAGATGGTATAATTCCAATGCATGAATTTTCTGATGATCCTGAATTCAATCCTGAAAAATCACTTAAAGTCGGAGACGAGATTGACGTTTTTGTAGTAAGGGTTAACGACGGCGAAGGCAATGTTTTGTTAAGCAAAAAGAAAGTGGACGCCGTAAAAGGCTGGGATGTCATAGAAAGTGCCTATGAGGCCCAGAATCCGGTAAACGTCAGAATCACAGAAAAGGTTAACGGTGGAGTTATAGGAAATGCAAATGGAGTGAGGATTTTTATTCCGGCCTCACAGCTGAGCGATAGATTTGTAAAGGATCTTTCAGAATTTGTCAAGCAGATTTTACCGGTTCAGATCATTGAGATCAACAAGCAGAAAAGAAAAGTTGTTGGTTCTGCAAGAGTATTGATAGAAAAGAACAAGGAAAGTGTTTCTAGTGAACTCTGGGGCAGTATTGAAATCGGAAAGACATACAACGGTGTTGTTAAGAGCCTTATGGATTTTGGAGCTTTTGTGGATATCGGCGGAGTGGACGGACTTGTTCATCTGTCCGAGCTTTCATGGAATAAAGTAAAACATCCCTCAGAGGTTGTAAAGGTAGGGGATGAAATATCAGTTACAGTCCTCGAATTTGACAGGGAAAAGAAGCGTATATCCCTGGGCTACAAAAAGGCTGAGGAAAACCCCTGGAACAAGGTGGCTGAAAAATATCAGGTTGGAAATGTCATTACCGGTAAAGTTGTCAGATTGGTTCCTTTCGGTGCATTTGTTGAAATAGAGCAGGGACTTGACGGTCTGGTTCATATTTCGCAAATCTCAAATGTACGTCTGGGCAAGCCCGGTGATGTTCTCAAGGTGGGCCAGACAGTGGAAGCCAAAATCACCGAGCTGGATACTGAGGCTAAAAAAATCAGCCTGAGCATAAAAGAGGTAAATCCCATAGATCCTGTGGGAGCAAAGAAGGAAGAACCTGTCGCTGCTGCTTCGGAGGAAGAGGAAATCCCCACAGAGCACAAGGAAGAAATGACCAATACAATCGCTGAAAATTTGACGGAGTCAGACGAACAATAAATTTAACTGTACAGATAAAGGATGTACTTCGGTACATCCTTTATTTATAAATTCAGAGTTTTTATTGTATAAGTCAATTACTATGGGCTGAAAGCCCGCTTAAAAGCAATATTCGCCTGGAAGGCGAAGGTTTTCAACAGTAATTGACTTTGTAAATGTTTCACATTGAGAACGGCCGTATCTTTTGAAGACAGGGGAGGAACTATGGATTACGAGGGCTTTAAGGAAGAAATATTCAAAATGACCAAAATCAATCTCACTCTTTACAAGGAAAAGCAGATGAAGAGAAGGATTGACGCTTTAATAAACAAAAATGGAATAAGTACATATAAAGACTATGTTCAAGCCCTTAAGGACAATAAGGACATGTTTAAGGAGTTTATTAATTATCTGACCATAAATGTGTCGGAGTTTTACAGAAACCCGGACCAGTGGGCTGTGCTGGAAAAGGAGATTTTTCCGCTGCTGCTGGGCAGAAAGAAAAAGCTCAATATATGGAGCTCCGCCTGTTCAACAGGGGATGAACCATATACCATCGTTATGGTGCTGAATAAAATCTTGCCTCTGAGCTCCATAAAGGTCCTTGCCACGGATATTGACATGGGAGCTCTTGAAAAGGCTCAGAATGGCATTTACACCTCAAAGAGCCTGGATAATCTGCCGGTGGAAATGAAGAGCAAATATTTTACCATAATGGGCGACAGCTATAAAATAAAGGACGAGGTCAAGAACTGCGTTGAATTCAAGCAATTCAACCTGCTCAGGGATCCGTATCCCACGGAAATAGATCTGATAGTTTGCAGGAATGTGTTGATTTATTTTACAGAGGAAGCCAAAAACGATATATACAAGAAATTCAACATGGCTTTGAATCCACAGGGAATATTGTTTGTAGGCAGCACAGAACAGCTTATAATGGCAAATAAATACAATTTCAAACCGCTTAAAACCTTTTTCTATGTAAAGGAAGCGGATAATTTTAACTTTCAGGGAGTCTGAGAGAAAAGGGCGGCGGAATGCGTGCGGTATTTAAAAGCATGCATTCTCAACCTGCCGTCAGGCTGGTGTGTGCTCCGGAACGGTGACTTTTGACATACACTGGTAAAAATAGTAAAATTATAATAAAAAAAGAGTTTGAAATAAATTCAAACTCTTTTGGTGCGGATAAGAGGACTTGAACCTCCATGAAATTGCTTTCACATGAACCTGAATCATGCGCGTCTGCCAATTCCGCCATATCCGCGTTTCTCAAGCCGCAATATGTATTTTACTATAAATAAAATACTTTTTCAATAGTAAATTTAATTATTTTAATTATTTTGAAGGAGGATGCTATGGGTAACAAACTTGAACAGTTCAAAAAGGACGTCAAAACTAAGAAAATAGCTGTATTAGGGATTGGTATCAGCAATATTCCCTTGATTAAATATCTTGTAAATTTAGGTGTGGACGTGACGGCTTTTGATAAAAACAGCATGGAGAATTTAAAAGATGCCTGCCGGGAGCTGGAAGGACTTCCTGTAAGTTACAGTGCAGGAAGTGATTATCTTACCAAGCTAAAGGGCTTTGATCTGATATTCCGGACACCGGGAATGAGACCGGATGTGCCCGAGCTGGTTGAGGCGCTGAAAAAAGGAGCCCAGCTTACCTCTGAAATGGAAGTCTTTTTAGAACTCTGTCCGGCGCAGGTCTTTGCAGTGACGGGCAGCGACGGCAAAACCACCACCACTACGCTGATATATAAGATATTGACGGAGAGAGGCTATAACTGCTGGCTGGGCGGAAATATAGGCACGCCTCTGCTAAGCAGAATAGACGAGATCAAGGCAACCGACAAGGTGGTTCTCGAACTGAGCAGCTTCCAGCTCATGACTATCAGGAGCAGTCCTTCCGTGGCTGTAATTACGAATATATCCCCCAATCATCTGGATGTCCATAAATCAATGCAGGAGTATGTGGAAGCAAAGAAAAACATTTTCGTTAACCAGTCGGATAAGGATAAATTGATACTGAACTACGACAATGATATAACAAGGGGTTTTGCGGGTGAGGCAAAGGGCGAGGTCATAGGCTTCTCCAGAAATACTGCCCTGGATCAGGGCGTGAGCCTCCGCAATAACAAAATCGTATACAGGAAACAAGGCCGGGAAGTTGAGATTGTCGATGTCAACAACATAGTAATACCGGGTGTACACAATATTGAAAATTATATGGCGGCAACGGCGGCGACATTTGACTATGTAAAGCCTGAAACCATAGAAGCTATAGCTTCCACCTTCAAGGGGGTGGAGCACAGGATAGAGCTGGTAAGGGAGCTCAAGGGCATAAAATTCTACAACAGCTCCATAGACAGCAGCCCTTCCAGGACAATTGCGGCTCTGAGCACCTTTAAAAACAAGGTGATACTCATTGCCGGCGGAAAGGATAAGGGCATACCCTACGATCCGATAGGCCAGATTATCGCCGAAAAAGTTAAATGCCTGCTGTTGATAGGTTCCACAGCACCAAGGATCGAAGAGGCATATAACAATTACGTCAATCAGACGGATATTGAGAGCGAAGTGAAAATAATCCACTGTGAGAGCTATGAGGAAATAGTTAAAAGGGCTTATAAGGAAGCTGTACCGGGTGACTGCATAATTTTGTCCCCTGCCAGCACCAGCTTTGATATGTTTAAGAACTTTGAGCACCGGGGCAATGTATTTAAAGAACTGGTCAACATGCTTGAATAGCCGGTCAGTCCGGTTTTTTTTCCGTGAGGTTTTTCCAGTAGCGCTTCGGAAGAAAATGCTTCTGAAGCGTGGGATTTATCCTGCTTTTGATTGCTATATGCTTGTAATAATTTTTCCACAGGGACTGGAATTTAAGCTCATCGGCATGGAGGTTCGGGATGCGCGATAGATCCATGTAGGACAGAAGCAGCCTTTTGGTGTTGTAAAGAGAAGCCAGATTTCTCTGGGTGTCGTGTATGATCCAGTTCTGATCTGCCAGCCTTTCTCTGAAATGGGGAGATATGAATGTGATTATATTGTGGTCGGGCTGCATCCTGGCATAAAATATATTATTTTCAAGGAGCTCAAACCTGAGCATGCCCAGCAGCCTGTGACACTCAAACCTGACCTTCCTGGCAGGCTGCAGTACATTTAAAACAGTCTGGTCTCCCAGCATGAGATCGATCTTGCCTCCTATTTTAAAGCCCAGTCTTATATACTTCAGAATGGCAAGCTCACGCCCCGGCAGTTCCGAAAAAAAGCAGCACCGGATATTATCAAGGCTTTCAGGGGAAATTTTGCCGTATATGGCCCGTTCCACAGCTTTTGCCTTGACAGTGTCAGAAGTGATGTTTATATACTCGTCGATGAGGTTGGGCTGGTAGGAAAGAGAGGATTCAATGTTGGCGACTTCCTGCCTGTCATAATAACAGTGGTGTATGGAGGTCAGAAAGCAGTTCCAGGTCCCGTCATAAATGTATATCACTGAGCAGCAGCCTCCCATCCTGCGGCTGGTTGTAATAACTGAGCCATTGCTTTGTATTTTCGGGTTTATCAAATATATACAGATCGGACATGTTTTCGCCCAAACCTGTCTCATTGAGCGTGGAAAACAGTGACATCTGTCCGGGAACGGTCTTTCTGCCCTGGGGGAGCAGTCTGGCGGAAACCAGAGAGTCCTTCACTATATGCTCATTCTGGCTGTAGCTGTCATAGGTCCTGCCCTGACAGGTTATAAAATGTCCGGCCCGTTTTAAGACAACGCCTATTTTTTTCAGACTGTCAAAGTTTAATCTCCCGGCCCTCCTGGCGGATATGATCCTTTTGGCCGACTGGACTCCTATACCGGGAACTCTCAGCAGCAGCTCATAATCCACGGTATTTACCTCTAACGGGAACAGATGAAGATTCCGCAAGGCCCAGTTTGCCTTGGGGTCCAGTTCGGGATCAAAGTCGGGATTGCTTTTGCTCAGCAGTTCATCGGCTTCGAACCCATAAAATCTCAGCAGCCAGTCGGCCTGGTACAGCCTGTGCTCCCGGAGCAGGGGAGGTTTGAGAAGGGCCGGGAGCCGCGGATCGCTCAGGGTGGGAACATATGCGGAATAATAGACCCTTTTAAGTGAAAAACTGTTATACAGGGCTTCCGAAAGCTTCAGAATACTCAGATCTCTGTCGGGTGTAGCCCCCACAATGAGCTGGGTACTCTGCCCGGCCGGAACAAAATATTTTCCGGAGGCGGAGTTTCTGCGCGAAAAATCCTTTGCAGGAAGCTCCCCGGCCGGAAGCTCATTTGAAATGCCGTCCGGCAGCACCCTGCTTTTACCGCCGCTGTTTCCTCCTGGATACTTGTTCATGAACCTGTTTCTGTGCTCACGGCTTTCCAGGATGCCCTGGCTTATTTGCTGCATGGGCTTGAGAAGGGCTTTTTTCGGCTTCTGAGGGGCTAATACCTCAAGGCCCTTGTCGGAAGGCAGCTCTATATTTATACTCATCCTGTCGGCGTACAGGCCTGCCTCATGGATCAGCCTTTCATCGGCCCCGGGGATGGCTTTGATATGTATATAGCCATAAAAGCCGTGGTCGTTGCGCAGGCGCTTCACCACGCTGAGCATCAATTCCATGGTATGGCTCGGATTTTTCAGCACGGCGGAGCTGAGAAAAAGCCCTTCTATATAGTTTCTTCTATAAAAATTCATTGTGAGCTCCACTACCTCATCTGCGGTGAAGCTGGCCCTGGGAATGTCATTGGTGGCTCTGTTGGCGCAGTAGACGCAGTCATATATGCATTCGTTTGACAAAAGAACCTTCAACAGCGAAACGCACCTTCCGTCGTCGGACCAGGTGTGGCATATGCCGCAGGCGTGGCTGTTTCCCACACCGCCCTGATTATTTCTGGTTCCCCCGCTGGAGGAACAGGATACGTCGTACTTCGCGGCATCGGCTAAGATGCCCAGTTTTTCAAATAAATCCATATAAATTCACTCTCATCTGTAAAATGTGATTTCTATTTTTATTGTCTCCAAATCAACTCATGTGGATTATATCATATTGCAAAACAAAAATCAAACATATGTTCGGAATTGATATTTGTATGGCAAAGATATATAATACAATTTATCAGGCTTTTTTCCGGAAGACTTGTTACAGGCACCTTGTATAAGGCAGAGTCGGAAATGAAGATGGGCCTGAAGGACTTTAGTCAAAAACATGCACGGCCGCTGCTGCAAAGCAGACGGCAGGTGCAATAAAATAAATTTTAGCCCTTGTGCCAAAAAAAAGCGCCTGTAAAGCCGCTGGGGACAAGTTATCCGGCACGCCGGGCACACACGGAGGTAAAAGATGAGAGCAGTCATAACTGTAATAGGAAAAGACAGAGTCGGAATTATAGCGGGTGTCAGTAAAATTATTGCGGAAAGCAATGTAAACATACTCGATATAACCCAGACCATCCTGCAGGACGTATTCACCATGATAATGCTGGTGGACATATCAAAGAGCAGCATACCCTTTCCGGAGCTGGCCGACAGGCTGGATAAAAAGGGAATTGACCTGGGCCTGAAAATACAGATCCAGCACGAAGATATTTTTAATTCCATGCATAGAATATGAGGTGAAAGCTAATGTTGGGTTCTTTTGAAGTATTTGAGACAATTAAGATGATACAGGAGGAAAACCTTGATATCAGAACCATAACCATGGGTATTTCTCTCAGGGACTGCAGCCATCCCGATATAAATAAAGCCTGTGACAGGGTATATGACAAAATAACGAGATATGCCGAAAAACTGGTAGCTACAGGAGAAAACATAGAAAAGGAATACGGGATACCCATAATAAACAAAAGGATATCCGTCACTCCCATCGCGCTGGTAGCCGAAAGCTGTGAAAGCGATGAATATGTGAAATTTGCCCTGGCAATGGACCGGGCTGCTCAAACCGTTGGAGTAAATTTCATCGGGGGATATTCAGCCCTGGTGCACAAGGGCTATACCAACGGGGACAAGAGGCTTATCGCCTCCATACCGGAAGCTTTGAGCTCCACCAGGCTTGTTTGCTCCTCCGTCAACGTGGCGTCCACAAAGGCGGGCATTAACATGGATGCCGTCGCCGAGATGGGAAGAACCGTGAAAAAGTGTGCCGAGCTGACCGCGGACAGCGGTGCGCTGGCCTGTGCCAAGCTGGTGGTATTTGCCAATGCGGTTGAAGATAACCCCTTCATGGCGGGAGCCTTCCATGGCATAGGCGAGCCCGAATGCGTAATAAACGTCGGCGTCAGCGGCCCCGGCGTTGTCAAATGCGCTCTTGAAAAGGTCCGCGGACAGGATTTCGGCACAGTGTCGGAAACCATTAAAAAGACGGCCTTCAAAATAACCAGAATGGGACAGCTGGTGGCACAGGAAGCTTCCCGCAGGCTTCAGGTACCCTTTGGAATAGTTGACCTGTCACTTGCTCCGACCCCTGCAATCGGCGACAGCGTGGCGTATATCCTGGAGGAAATGGGTCTGGAGAAGTGCGGAACCCATGGCACCACGGCTGCGCTGGCGCTTTTGAACGACGCCGTTAAAAAAGGCGGGGTTATGGCCTCCTCATATGTCGGAGGTCTCAGCGGCGCATTCATACCGGTAAGCGAGGACGCAGGTATGATCGACGCGGTGCTGGCAGGCTCCCTGTCGCTTGACAAGCTGGAAGCCATGACATGTGTATGCTCGGTGGGGCTGGATATGATAGTGATTCCCGGAGATACTTCAGCGGAAACTATTTCTGCCATTATTGCCGACGAGGCGGCCATCGGCGTAGTAAACACCAAGACGACCGCAGTCAGGATCATACCCGCACCGGGCAAAAAGGTAGGCGAGAAGGTTGAATTTGGGGGATTGCTGGGCTCCGGCCCCGTAATGAAGGTCAATCCCTTCGGAAGTGAGGAATTTATTAAAAGAGGCGGCAGGATACCGGCGCCGCTGCACAGCCTGAGAAATTAATGCCACGGATTCTTTATAAACAGCAGTTCTTGAATCGCAAAAAGCTGGGGCTGGCTTGAAAAGCTTCAGCTTTTTGCATGCAAATATGCTCTTTCGTATTTACCGGCTGTAAATCAGTCCTTTTTCAGCTGCCGGAGTATAATATGGTGTTGAACAGTTTGTTGCGGAATCGGCCGATGTAGGGGGTATCCTTTGAATAAAAAACCGCTTTGGATGAAAATTTCAATTATCGTTTTTCCGTTTATAGCTTTGGCTCTGGTCTATGTGTTTAAAGGCGCGCTGATTTCCCTGGGTTCTCATTTTCCTCAATGTCCCAGCGTTACCTTTTTGGATGTGTATTGTCCCGGCTGCGGAAATACCAGAAGCGTACAGCACCTGCTGCAAGGGGATATTGCGGGTTCTGTGAGATTCAACCCCAGCCCTCTGTTCGGCGCCCTGATAGCTGCGCTTGCCTATGCGGAGCTGGTTACGGCTGTATTCGGAAGGCATATAAAGCTGGTTCCCAGGAGCCGTAAGTTCTGGGTAGGCATAATAGTTGTTTTTTCGCTGTATTTCATAATAAGAAATTTTATACGGCCCTTTTAAAAACATATCCCGTAAAATTCTTTACCAGAAATTTACCTTAAGTTAATTTTACCTTATTATCAAATTGCTTATAATA
Source organism: Bacillota bacterium (assembly GCA_023397905.1). GTDB lineage: Bacteria > Bacillota > Clostridia > Acetivibrionales > DSM-1351 > Ruminiclostridium. Next base: position 11,493 of record JAEWSZ010000235.1, read on the forward strand.
AAAGCAGGGAAAACGTTTGCTGACTCTTTCAGGCAGCGGGCAAATTGACAATAAGGGTGAAAATAAATGGGTAAATTTATTGTTTCTATAAAATCAAAAAACATAAATTATTTTTCCGAAAGGTAGTGTGACGATACATTTCCTTTCGGATTTTTTATTTTCCGGGAAAGTTGAAAGAAACTTTAAAAAAATTATAAAGGGGGACCGAGCCCATGCCGGCTTTCATGATGTTTTGTGCGAGAGGCGGGTCATGGGCATAAATATGAAAATATAAACTTATGAAAAAAAGTTCCAATATGGAAAAGGGGGCGTTTTATGAGAATTTTATATTTTACGGACACATATTTTCCGCAGATAAACGGGGTTACGAACACTCTTGATAAGCTGGTGAAATACCTGGACAAAACCGATCACAAATACCTGTTTTTTGCTCCTTACTATGAAAACAGCCCGGGCAATGTTAAAGAGCGGTATACCAGGCGTTTCAGGAGCATAAGCTTTCCTGCGTATCCCGAGTGCCGGATTTCCATACCCTTCTATTCAAAGCTGTGCAGGATCGCCGATAAATTCAAGCCGGATGTCATCCATCTGATGACACCTATGGTTCTCGGGTTTACAGGCCTCAAATACGCACAGGAGAGAGGTATTCCGGTGGTATGCTCATACACTACGAATTTCAACACATATCTGAGGTATTACAAGCTTGATTTCCTGAGCAATATAATATGGAGCTATTTCAAGTGGTTTCACAACTCCTGCGGCATAACCTTCTGCCCTTCCAGGGATGCAGTCCGGATTCTCCGGTCGAAAGAAATTTCCAACTTAAAAATAATGTCAAGGGGGATTGATACGGAAGCGTTCAATCCCGAACATAGAAGCGCTGAAATCAGGACAGAACTGGGAGGCGGAGGAAAAACCACTTTTTTATATGTGGGAAGAATTGCCCGGGAAAAGGATCTGGATATTCTGCTGGAAAGTATAAATCAGGTAAACGGCATATTTCCGGGCCGGGCTCAATTTGTAATCGCCGGAGACGGCCCCTATACGGCACAGCTGAAAAAAGCGGCGCCGGAAAATGTGGTATTTACAGGGTATATAAAGGGGGAGGCTCTGTGTGCCCTGTACGCCTCCTGTGATGTATTTGTTTTTCCGTCAAGTACGGAAACCTTTGGGAATGTGGTGCTGGAAGCCATGGCCTCAGGCCTTCCGGTGCTGGCGGTGAATTCGGGAGGAGTAAAGGACAGCATAATAGACGGCTACAACGGCTTTCTGTGTGAACCCAGGGATGTTGAAGGCTTCACCCGGCTGATCTCAAAGCTTCTCCGGAATACGGAGCTCATACGTCGGATGGGCGTAAATGCAAGACAGTACACTCTGAGCAAAGCCTGGAACAGCATCTTTGACCGGCTCATTAACGATTATCAGACGCTTATGGCCAGGTTTAGCGCAAACAGGCAGTTACCTCATAAAGCAAGTTAATGCGTTGTTAAAGCCGGGGATGTACTGCAAAATATAATTAAATACAATAAATGAGCGCATTGCAGGATTTGATTTTAGCTGTTGGCGAAGTATTTGTATTTCACATGTATTGAATTATTATTTTGCAGCATACCCCAAATTTATATAAATAAAAAAGGGGGTATTGGGGTGAAGGTAGCAGTAATAGGAGGAACCGGATATGTGGGGCTTGTAACCGGAATAGGTCTTGCCATACACCGGCATCAGGTGGTCTGTGCGGATATTGACAGCGAAAGGGTAAGAGAACTCAACAGGGGAATCCTCCCCATTTATGAAGAAAATCTCGAGGAAATGCTGGAGGAAGCGCGGAAGACCAACCATATTTATTTTACTTCCTGCATCAGGGATGCCGTGGTCGGGGCCGAGGTGATAATCATGGCGGTGGGAACTCCCGAAAATAAAAACGGGGACGCGGACCTGACATATCTTCTGAGGGCCCTGAAGGAAGTTGCGCATTTTATCAGCGGCTATAAGGTGATCGCGATTAAAAGCACTGTCCCTGTGGGTACCTGCCGGATGGCGGCGGAGTTTGTAAAAGAAAATCTCAGGAAAGCCGGCTGTGATTTTGACGTGGTTTCAAATCCCGAATTTTTAAGGGAAGGAAGCGCGGTAAAGGATTTTATGTTTCCGGAGCGTATTGTAATAGGTGCGGACAGCGAAAGGGCGGCCATGACCATAAAGAAATTATACGGCACCTTTAACGCCCCCGTGATAATCACAGACACAAAAAGCTCGGAACTGATAAAATATGCCTGTAATTCCTATCTGGCAACCAGAATATCCTTTATTAACGAAATAGCGGAAATCTGCGAAAAAACCGGCACCGATATAAAGGCCGTAATTTCAGGGATGAAGCTGGACAAGAGGATAGGAGGGGCGTATCTGTCACCGGGGCCGGGGTTTGGAGGCCCGTGTCTTTCAAAGGACCTGAAATCTTTGATAAATTTTGCTTCAAGGGCGAATGCAGATGTGGGGCTGCTAAAGTCGGTATTAGGGCGAAATGAGCTGCAGATCAAAAACATATTTGATAAAATTTTCAGCGTGTTTGACAGTTCCGGCAATAACAAAATTACCATACTCGGACTGAGCTTCAAGGCGGGGACCAATGATACGCGAAATTCCCCTGCCGTAGACCTGTTGGAGCTGCTGGCAGGCACCAAAAACAGAATTGCGGTTTATGACCCGGTGGTAAAAGCTCAGGATATGCCTCTTTTCAGCGAAAATGAGAATGTGGAATTTGCCGCCTCGTTAAGTGCTGCGGCAGAAGACTCGGATTGCCTTATTATAATGACCGAATGGGAAGAATTCAGGTCGTTGAATCTGGAGGAAGCCTGCCGGAAAATGAGGACACATCTGATAATCGACACAAGAAACCTGTTAAACAGGTCCGAAGCCATAGAGGCCGGTTTCCAATACATAGGGTTAGGGACCGGCGAGCCATCCCGGGAAAGTTTGGAAGAAGAGCTTAAATGCATTGTATAAATGCTTATATCATGCTTGTATCAAAATCAAACAGGGGGATTAACCAATGAAAAAATCTAAAAAAACTTTTGTTCTGGATACTAACGTTTTGCTTCACACTCCGTATGCACTGTATTCCTTTGCCGACAATAACATCGTTATACCAGAAGTGGTCCTGGAGGAGCTTGATAAATTCAAAAAGGACAATTCCGAGCTGGGGGCCAACGCCAGGCATGTGGCGAGGACCATTGATGCGCTGAGAGAAAAGGGAAATCTGAACAAGGGGGTCAAACTGGACAATGGGGGCACCCTGCGCATTGAAATGAATTTTCACGATGTAAAGCTGCCCGAAAGCTGGGTGGGAACCGTGAACGACAACAGGATATTAAAGGTTTGCAAGGGCTTGCAGGAGGAGAGGGAAAAGGTATTTCTGATCACTAAGGACGTTTTTGCCAGAATAAAGGCCGACGTTCTGGGAATAGAGACACAGGATTTTTTTGCAGAACAGTCCCCTGTATTCGACGAGCAGTATAAGGGAAGGCTGGACGTGTATACCTCCGAGATACAATTGGAAGAGTTTTATAAAAATTCAAGGCTAAAGCAGGAGGATGTGTTCATTACCCACAGGGGATCGGGAGCAAATGAAAAAGTCGAACTTGTGGCAAACCAGTTTTTAATAATACACTCCTCCAGCAATGAAAAGCAAACCGCGCTGGGCCGTTTTGACGGAAAGGAAATAGTGCCGCTGAATTTCCTGCAGGAGCGTCCTTTTGGCGTCACGCCCAGAAATGCGGGACAGAAATTCATACAGGAAGCGCTGATGCTGGATGCGGATAAAGCTCCGCTTGTGATAATAAAGGGGTCTGCGGGTACGGCAAAGACCTTTTATTCGCTGGCGGTGGGCCTGCATAAGCTTATAAGCGAACACAGCGGCTCATACAGAAAAATATTGGTCTGCCGGCCCAATGTGAAATTTGACGAGGATATAGGCTTTTTGCCGGGAACCGAACAGGAAAAGATCGCTCCGTTTCTAAGGCCCGTCATAGACAATGACGAAAACCTGCGCTATAGCAGTGAAAAAGAACTGAGAGACAAGATCGACGAGCTGTTTGACAGGAAGATAATCAATACGGAAGCCATAGCCTTTATAAGAGGCAGGTCCATCATTAAGCAGTGGATAATAATAGACGAAGCCCAGAACTTGACTCCGAAACAGGTCAAAGGCATAATTACCCGCGCCGGAACCGGCACAAAGATAATATTGATAGGAGATCCGGAGCAGATAGACCATCCCTTCCTTGACATCAGGACCAACGGACTGAGCTTTGCGGCGGAGAAAATGAAGGGGAGCCCTCTATGCTATCAGATAACCCTGACCGACGAGGAATGTGAACGCTCCGACCTGGCCTATGAAGCCGCTAAGAGGATGTGAAAACCATACTCGTACCGGCAAACGAAAAATTAACCAAGCTTTAACACGAATTAAATGGTAATGTGTCGAATATTGGTCTATACTGTAGACAGTAACTAATTCACTCACACACTTTCATACAAAAGACAAATTAGAATTTCCATCAAGTAATAAAAGCCTATGCCCGTTATAGGTTTTTATTATTTTCCGCCTGTTTTTGCATAAATCCTGAAAGTCAATTACTATGGGCTGAAAGCCTCCTGAAGTATAAAAAAGCCTTGACTGCATTTGATAAAATGGCATATACTGAGTATGTTATATCCGGTAATAAAGCCAAGCTGTGTTTTTAGCCGGGTAAATTTTTGAAAGGAAAAGGTATCGGGTTAATGAAGATTTACTAATTCAGTTTTAAATCTAAAAGATTTTGATTGAAGCATGGCGGATAAGCGCCCTATGCTTTTATTCAGCTGGATTAGTTCAATTTAACAAAACCTGATGACTTATTACAGCCCGCGGCTTATGGCAATAATATTTTGGCATACGGCCATGATTATTGTGCCGGATTGCCTTATAGGGCAACTGCTTTTCGGCAGAGGCGGCGGATTTGTAATATTAAAAATGACATATGCAGGTGTGATTGATCTTTCCGGCTTTGACAGTAAAGGAGAGATTTTTTTATGCTTATAATCGATGCAGTAAATATAAAAAAGTATTTCGGAGACCGGGAAATATTGGCCTTTCAGGAGCTTAAGATCAGAAGCGGCGATAAAATAGGCATTGTGGGCCGGAACGGAGCGGGAAAGACCACGCTTATGAATATTCTCGCAGGAGAGCTGCTTCCGGATGAAGGCGTGGTCAAAAAATACTGTGAGACGGCTTATATCAAGCAGTTCACCAATGAAAGGATAACTGCCGCCGCCAGGGATTTAAGTGAATTTAATATCCGGGACAAAGCCGGAGAAGAAAAAATGAGCGGAGGAGAGCACACCAGGCTCAAGATAGCAGGAGCTCTCAGCAAAAACAGCATTTTACTTCTGGCGGATGAACCCACGGCCAATCTGGATATAAAGGGAATCGGGCTTTTAAAATCCAGGCTGAAAAAAGCCGAAGCATTGGTTCTCATCAGCCATGACCGGGATTTGCTGGATAGCCTGTGCAACAGGATAATTGAGGTTTCGGATGGCCGGCTGACTTTTTATGAGGGAAATTTCTCATTTTACAGACAGCAGAAGCAAGTCCTGCAAAAGCAGCAGCTCCAGGAGTATGAAAACTATGTCCATGAAAAGGAGCATCTCGAGGAAGCCATTTTGAACAGGAAGGAAAGGGCAGGAAAAATGAAAAAGGCCCCGTCGCGGATGGGGAATTCGGAAGCCAGGCTGCACAAGCGCGAAGCCTTCCAACGTAAGGGGAAATTGCTGGATGCCGCAACCGGTATGAAAACAAGACTTGAAAAGCTGGAAGTGAAGACAAAGCCCAAGGAGCAGCCCGGAATCAAGTTGGATTTTTCTCTGACTAATCCGCCGCAGAATAAGATCGTTATTTCCGGCGATAAATTTGGTTTCAGCTATGGCAAAAAGGTGATATTCGACAATGTGGGGTTTCAGATCCTTAACGGTGTGAAATACGCCATTGCCGGGGATAACGGCGCAGGTAAAACAACGCTGCTCAATGAAATCTTTAAATGCTATGAAGTCAGGAAGAGCGGAAGAGAACCGGAGTTCAATAAAAATGGGGCCCGCGGCGGTATCAATATTGTCCCCAGAGCGGAGCTGGGATATTTTTTTCAGGGCCTGGAGAACTTAGCTCCTGGGAAGACTGTTCTTGAAAATGTCATGGAGGACAGCGTCCAGAATGAAACCACGGCAAGGACGATTCTGGCCCGGCTTTTAATAAACGGAGACAATGTGTATAAAAAGGTGGAGGTTCTCAGCGGAGGCGAAAGAATAAAGGTTTCCTTTGCAAAGCTGTTTGTGTCCGGAGCCAATGTTCTTCTTCTGGACGAACCCACAAATTATCTGGACATGGCGGCTATTGAGGCTTTGCAGAATATACTCCGTGAATATGAGGGAACTGTGCTGTTTGTATCCCACGACAGGGCTTTTGTGGACCGGGTTGCCCAAAGGGTACTAATTGTAAAGGACAGAGGCCTCATTGAGTATGAAGGCAATCTGAAAGCCTGTGAAGAACGTGATAACGCCCCCGCAAAGAAGGATGGCGGCCAGATGCAGAAAATGCTGCTCCAGATGAGGATAGCGGAGCTTTTGCCGAAACTGTCCCAGGCCCCCGCCAGTCAGAAGGAGTCGCTGGAGCAGGAATACAAGGAGCTGCTGGAGCAGATGAAGCAATTGCAGCAGCAGTAGCGGAATGGAGAACCAGGGATTACGGCTTGTCTGCGCCGTCTGAGCGCACATCGCTTTGGGCGTTTGACGGGTTTGGGCTCTCAAGCATCGGCCTGTAATCATACTTGCGGTCTGGGTCGGGCTTGAAGGCGCCGGACATGGAGGTGAAATACTTGTCTATTATCTCCTGGGATTTGGATCTGTCCCTGGTTTTCGTGTTTTCTATCTGATTGATGTAGATAAAGAAATCCGCATCGTTGATACGCCTGTCAAGGCCGTACAATTTAAAGGTGTTCATTTCAGGCCTTGTGGACCTGGTAAAGGCCGAAAACAGGGAAAGCGTGTCGGACAGGCTGGTATTTGTGACAACGTTGTCAAATGCGTAATTAATGATGGGGATCAGCTTGGGAAGCGCAAGCAGATTGACCTTTTGTTCAATCATTGCGTTTACGAATCTGATTTGCATTTCGGTTCTTTTAAGGTCGGAACCGTCATAGTATTCCCTGAGCTCCGCCGGGGCCCTGGAGAGATTATAGGGCTTCCTGAAGCGGAGCAATTGCTCCGCCTTGTCTCCGTCCAGCAACTGATAGCCTTTTTTTAAATTTATGTGCAGGTCCTGGGTGGGATCGTTGTATTTTAAATCTGCGGGAACGTCAAAATAGACTCCTCCCAGCTTGTCGATTATCCCTTTGATGGTGTCGATTTCAAGATAGACATAATAATCGATGGAAATGCCTGTCAGGTTGCTTATGGCCTGGGTGGCGTATTCGGCAGCTTTTTGCTTTTGCTCGGAGCTTGAAAATTCCCTGGAATCGTACTTTTTCGTACCCAGGTAGAAAGTGGAATTGATTTTATAGTCTGCCCCATTGCTGGGCTTTGTATCCCTTGGTATGGTCAGCAGGTTTATTTGCTTGGTTTTGGGATCATAATTGGCAATGATGATAGAATCGGTGTTCAGTCCGGAAGCTTCTTTTATCAATACCAGATAATTAATGGGATTTAGATTCCCGGTGTAGTCGTCGATTATGTCAGTGGAACCGGAATCCACCGAGGGAGCCGCTACATTCTGTTGAGCCGGCTGCTGAGGAGTATTGTTAATGCTCAGCAGGAGAAAAACTCCCACACAAAAAAGAATAATTCCGCTTATGAGACTGCCTAAATAAGCAAACTTTACCGATTTCATCTTGTCTCCGTTCCCATAGGGCAAAACTGGATTATCCTGAGTAATTCAGTTTTGTCCTTAAATTTCTAAATTCTAAAATAAAATATATTATAATCAATATACTTTACAATTGTCCATATGTAAATATAAGTTATCCAATTTTAATGATTTGTAAAGTCCGCATGGCAAATCTTCATGAAATCTACATAATTTATTGCTATCATGTAAATTAAAAAGCAATTTTGGGAGTAAAAATGGACAGGAAGCGTAGCAGCTCAAAATTATATAAAAATCTTGCCATAACAGCAGGCATTGTAATAGTATTATGTATAGGTATATTTGCGGTAAAGCAGGGGTTGGGGAACGGAAAAAGCATCTCCGCTTTACAGGGCGATCTGATAATCCCCAAAAGCGAGATCACGGAGAATGCCCAATTCTATCCTGTAAATTTAGACGGCAGAAATATGGAGATAATAGCGGTAAGAGCCGGCGACGGAACCATAAGGACGGCATTCAATACCTGCCAGGTTTGCAACGGTTCTCCCAAAGCATATTACAAGCAGGAAGGCGATATGCTTGTCTGTCAGAACTGCGGGAATAAATTTTCCATGGATATGGTAGAGGAACAGCGGGGCGGGTGCAACCCCGTGCCCATTTACAAGGAAAACAAAAGGGATGACGGCTCCGGCATAGTTATTTCAAAAGAATTTATTGAGCAGAACAAAAGTCTTTTCACAAGCAATTGGAAGACCAAATAATTCCGGGCTCACGGAGGCAGATATGACAAATTTGGCAAAAAAAATACTGGTTGTTGACGATGAACAAAAGATAGTGGATGTTGTAAAATCTTATCTGGAACACAGCGGATATGAAGTGTATACGGCTTATAACGGCAGGCAGGCCATGGAGCTGTTTGAAAGTGTGGATCCGGCTCTTATTGTACTTGACCTTATGCTGCCGGATATATCTGGAGAAGAGATATGCAGAAATGTCAGAAGTCAGTCAAAGGTGCCTATTATTATGCTTACTGCAAAGGTTGAAGAGGAAGACATATTAAAAGGTCTGAATATGGGAGCTGACGATTATGTGATAAAGCCTTTCAGCCCAAGACAGCTTGTGGCGCGGATAACGGCGGTTTTAAGAAGGACTTCCGGAGATCCGGCGGCTTTTTCGGATACAGTGATATTTAATGAAGGCGATATAATTATAGACAATTTAAAGCATGAGGTCAGGAAAAAGGGCAATGTGGTAAATCTGACTCCAAATGAGTATAAAATCCTCCTGACCATGGTCAAATATCCCAATAAGACTTTTACACGGGAAGAATTGATTGTAATGGCCCTGGGAGACGATTTCGAGGGCTTTGACAGGACTGTGGATACGCATATAAAGAATCTGAGGCAGAAAATAGAGGACGATTCAAGATATCCGAAGTATTTGATAACGGTTCACGGAGTAGGCTACAGGCTCAGCAGTGAATAGGCCCGGAGCGCCGGACCGATCTTATAAACAGTAGCTGGAGGTGAGACAAGGAGCATGACTACAAGCCTGAAGACCAGACTGTCCCTGTCCTATGTAATGGTGGCGGCCGTTATTGTTTTTCTCATAAGCATACTTACAAATATATATGTGGAAAAGCATTTCAAAGAGTATGTAAAACAGAATCAGGAGCTTAAAAACAGGGAAATAGTAACAACGCTGGCCGGTCAGTACAGGGGAGAAGACAATTGGAACCTGGAGGCCATTGAAGCCATCGGAGTGAGTTATCTTGAAAACGGAATCATAATAAGGGTCGTGGACATCAACGGAAAAACCATATGGGACGCCAAAGTGCATAACAACGGAATGTGCCAGAGGATCATAGAGCATATGGCCAGCAATGCAGGGGGCAGACCGGGACAATCCGGCAGCGGCTACGTTGAAGTTCCATACTCCTTAAATTATAAATTGGACAAGGTGGGAGTTGTAAACATAGGGACCTACGGGCCCAATTATATGAATGAACACGACCAGGCGTTTATCAATGCCCTCAATGCCGTCTTAATCGGGGTGGGAGTTTTTTCTCTGCTGCTTGCTCTCATCCTGGGAGCCATAATGGCCAAGCGGCTGAGTTCTTCAATATCAAGAGTAATAAGCACTGCCAGGTCCATTTCCAAAGGGTACTATTCCGAAAGAATTTCCGGAAAGTCAAGTACAACTGAAATAAACCAGCTGACCACAACGGTGAACAATCTCGCCGAATCCCTGGAGAAGCAGGAGGTACTGAGGAAAAGGCTTACAGGAGATGTGGCCCATGAGCTCAGAACGCCTATAGCCACACTGCAAAGCCATATGGAAGCCATGATTGACGGCATCTGGGCCCCAAATACCGAGAGGCTGAAAAGCTGCCATGAGGAAATTGTCAGGATCAGCAAAATGGTGGGAGACCTGGAAAAACTCACAAAATATGAAAGTGAAAATCTCATTCTGGACAAGGAGCTTTTTGACGTATCGGAACTCACATTCAGACTGGTGCAGAATTTTGAGGGGGAATTTCTGAACAAAGGCCTGAAAATTGACTTTATCGGAGAAAGCAGCGAGATTTATGCCGATAAGGACAAGATCAGCCAGGTGATAGTCAACCTCATTTCAAACGCTCTGAAATATACCCCTGAAGGAGGGGCTGTAGAGGTGGGTATAGAGCCCTCCGGAAATGTTATAAAAATCATAGTAAAAGATAACGGGCCCGGCATACCGGAAGAGGACCTGCCCTTTATTTTTGAGAGATTCTACAGGGCCGACAAATCCAGGAACAGGCTTACCGGAGGTTCCGGCATAGGTCTTACCATCAGCAAGGCAATCGTAATCGCACATGGGGGGACAATAGAAGTCCAAAGCGGCAGTGGCAGCGGAACGGTATTCACCGTATCAATTCCTGCAAGAAGGGATTAGTGTAAAGCCGGCAATTATAAAATTTTGGACAGGTCTGAAAAAAATTAAGTAAATCTTAATATTTTAACGGCATATGTGCCGGAAATATTGTGCTATAATTTTTATAGTCATAAACAGGCAAAACTGTATATGACTATAAAATTTAAGGTGGCTTCGAATAATTATGGATGCAAATATACTGGTTGTTGACGATGAGAAGGAAATTGCCGACCTGGTGGAGTTATACCTGAAGAATGAAAATTATTCGGTATATAAATTTTATCATCCTCAGAAGGCGCTGGATTCAATCGAAAATATCAGAGTCGATCTCGCCGTAATTGATGTTATGATGCCTGAAATCGACGGTTTTACTTTATGCCAGAAGATCAGGCTGAAATACAATTTCCCTGTTATCATGCTGACGGCAAAAGTTGAAGAACTGGATAAAATCACGGGCCTGACCCTGGGTGCGGATGATTATATAACCAAGCCCTTCAGTCCTCTGGAAATGGTGGCGCGTGTGAAGGCCCAGCTGCGCCGGTTCACCAGATACAATGAAGGGGTTCAGCCGGCCAATGATATAATTGAGGTGAATGGGCTTATTATGAATAAGACTACTCACCAGAGTACACTTAATGAAACTCCTCTGCTGCTCACTCCCATTGAGTTTTCAATACTCTGGCTGCTTTGTGAAAATATAGGACAGGTCATCAGCTCCGAGAAGCTTTTTCACGAAGTCTGGGGAGAAAAATACTTCTCGGGCAGTAATAATACGGTTATGGTGCATATACGGCATCTCCGCGAAAAAATGAAGGAGCCTGCCGGGAATCCCAGGTTTATAAAAACAGTATGGGGAGTGGGATACAAAATTGAGAAATGACTTTGGCAGGATTAAATCAAAGATGTTCCTGCAAATAATGCTGGCAGGAATTCTGACAGTAGTGGTAGGCTATCTCATTCTGCACTTCATTATAGATAATATTCTGCAGGCGACCTTTGCCGAAGGCTTTGTCTATATTGTCCAGAAAATGTTCAATGTCAGTTATTATGCGGCGGCAGAGATATACCGCATGATATTCAGGAATAATAAAGGCATTATACTTATAGTAGGCTTTGTATTACTGCTGCTTATTATTATTTATTTTGCAATGTCCAGATATACCCGATATTTTAACAGGATCAGCGATGGAATAGACATGCTGGTCAATGAATCTGAGGAAGCCATAACTCTGCCTTCCGAGCTTTCCTTCCTGGAAACAAAACTGAATACGGTAAAGAGCACCCTTGAAAAGAGAAGGGAGGCTGCTCTGGAAAGCGAACGCAGAAAAAATGATCTTGTGGTATATCTGGCCCACGATATAAAAACACCGCTTACCTCTGTCATAGGGTATTTGAGTCTTCTTAAAGAGGCCCCTGACATGCCGGTGGAGCAAAGACTGAAATATACCGGAATAACGCTGGAAAAAGCCTACCGCCTGGAAGAGCTCATCAACGAGTTTTTTGAAATTACACGCTTTAATATTCAGACTATCATATTAGAAAAGGAAGAGGTCAACCTGACTTTCATGCTTCAGCAGATGGCCGATGAGTTTTATCCGGTATTGGCTCCGCAGAATAAGGAGGCGGTTGTGGAAGCCGATGAAAATATTATGATTTTTGCCGATTCAGACAAACTTGCACGTGTGTTTAACAATATTCTTAAAAACGCGGCGGCTTACAGTTACGAAAACAGTACCATAAATATATCTGCTCAGTTAATGGGAGAAAGCATAATAATAGCTTTCAGAAATAAAGGCAAAGCCATTCCTGCCGGCAAGCTGGATTCCATTTTTGAAAAGTTTTACAGGCTGGATTCAGCCAGATCCGGCGATACCGGAGGAACTGGCCTGGGGCTTGCCATTGCTAAGGAAATAGTCGTTCTCCACGGAGGTACTATCAACGCGGAAAGCACGGAGGAATTTACACAATTTGCAGTTACTCTGCCGCGTAAATCCTGATTTGCGGAATTCTAAATACTTTCATAATAAAATCTTAAGGTTTTGATAAGGTCAAATTAAAAAACAACCTGAAAAAATTGACTAGAATTAAATTGTCAATAGAGGAAGGTTGTTTTTGTTATGCTGAAATGCCGACTAAAACAAGTATGACGAAAACCGGCTAAAATACTTAAGAGCAGGGAGATGTACCATGAATAGGAAAATAGTTGCAGTTATATTTGGAGGCTGTTCAACTGAATATGAAGTTTCATTGCAGTCCGCAGCTTCGGTGATAGAGCATATTAACAGGGATAAATACGACATAGTTTCAGTGGGTATTACCAGAGAGGGGAGCTGGTTCAGATATTACGGCGGAGCGGAAAAGATAAGGGACGATAGCTGGCAGGAGGCTTGGTATTGCAGGGCGGCCGCTTTTTCTCCCGACAGGAACCTGAGGGGTCTTCTGGAATTTTACGACGGCAAATTTGTAACAACACAAATCGATGTGGCATTTCCCGTCCTGCATGGAAAAAATGGAGAGGATGGGACGGTTCAAGGTCTGCTGGAACTGTCCGGTATTCCTTTTGTGGGCTGTGATGCCCAAAGCTCAGCTCTGTGCATGGACAAGGATATGGCCCATCGGATTGCCCAAAGCGCAGGCGTCAGGGTCCCGCCTTCCATTGCCGCAACAAGTTTCATGGATGTTGCAGAGATTATCAGAAAGACTGAAATAATGAAATATCCTCTTTTTGTAAAACCTGCCAGGGCGGGCTCCTCCTTTGGGATTACCAAAGCATATTATCAGGAAGAACTGTATGCGGCCGTTTCAGAAGCCTTCAGGCATGATTCAAAAATAGTAATTGAAGAAGGTATTGAAGGCTTCGAGGTCGGCTGTGCCGTTCTTGGCAATGACGAGCCCATAGTGGGTGAAGTGGATGAAATTGAACTTCAGCAGGGGTTCTTTGATTACACTGAAAAATATTCACTGATTACTTCAAAAATCCACATGCCGGCCAGAATTGACATGCGGACGGCAGCCAGAATCAGAGATACCGCTGTTACTTTGTATAAAGCGCTGGGGTGCAGGGACTTCTCCAGAGTGGACATGTTTCTGACGCCAAATGGCTGTATAGTGTTCAATGAGATTAATACCATACCGGGTTTTACGGCCCACAGCCGGTATCCCAACATGCTTGGCGGTATAGGAATATCCTTTGATGAGATCGTGGAAAGGCTTATAAAACTGGCGGTGGAGAGATGAAAAGAGCTGCGGGCGTAAAAGACAGAGTATTCATATTGAACAAACAGGATATATTTAAGGGCAGTCTGGTTCTGGTGAACAGGGAATACCCGCTTCATGAAAAAATATTTATGAGCGGCGTTTCACTGGTTCCTGTAAATGATTCCTGCAATATATTATTGGACAAGGCCGCCGCAAATATGCTGAAGCAGCTGATGGCAGCCTGTCTGACGGCAAACGGTATAGCGGCCGTAAGCGGATACCGTTCTTTGCAGGAACAGCAGAAAATATTTAAAGATTCGCTGGAAGAAAACGGTGAGGAGTTTACGGAAAAATTTGTTGCGCTGCCGGGCCACAGTGAGCATCAGACCGGTTTGGCCATCGACGTGGCTGAAAATATCGGGGATATAGATTTTATATGCCCTTCCTTTCCATATGAAGGCGTCTGTCAGACTTTCCGCGAAAAGGCACCTCAATACGGATTTATAGAACGGTATCAGAAAGGGAAAAGGGAAATAACGGGAATTTCTCATGAACCATGGCACTTCAGGTACGTGGGGTACCCACATTCGGTTATCATCAGTAAAAATAATTTTGCGCTTGAGGAATATATAGCTTTTGTCAGGAATTACAATTATGAAGGCAGGCATTTATTGTTTGAGGATGCAAGACAAAGCATAGAAATATTTTATATGAAGGCTCCTGATGAAGCCTCAGGAGGGACTGCGGAATTTATGGCCCGGGACGGGCGGCCATATCAGGTATCCGGAAATAATGCCGACGGGTTTATTTTTACAGAGTGGAGGAGACGGCAATGAATGGGAGGCATTACGTTTTTCAACTGCTTAAGTGGAAGGGGAAAAAGAAAGATAAATTTAAACGGGACCGTGCCTGGGCGGAAATAAATCTGGACAATCTCGGCAGCAATGTCAGACAGCTCAAAAGTATTCTCCCAAAGGACTGCGGCATTATGGCTGTGGTCAAAGCCAATGCCTATGGGCATGGTGATATAGAAATTGCCGGAGAGCTCAATAAACTCGGCATACACGCTTTTGCCGTTGCAACTGTTGAGGAAGGGGTAAATCTGCGCAGGAAAGGGATAGAAGGAGTAATACTGGTTTTGGGGTATACATTTCCCGGGGAAATCTCCAGGCTGATCAGGTATGATCTGACACAGACCGTTCTGGACCATGGCTACGCAGCGGCTTTAAATGCCTATGGGCGAAAAATAAAAGTACATGTTAAAATTGATACGGGAATGCACCGATTGGGAGAAAACTGCAATGAAATACAAAATATCCTCAGTATCTACCGGTGCGAAAATCTGGTTATTAACGGTACTTTTACACATCTCAGCGTATCGGACAGTTTGGAGGATCGCGATGTTGAATTTACAAATTTACAGATTGAAAAATTTTATGATACCGTAAAAATGCTGAAGGAAGCCGGCTGCAATCCCGGAAAAATCCACATTCAAAGCAGTTATGGAGTGCTGAACTATCCATATCTCAAGTGTGATTATGCCAGGATCGGTATTGCCATATACGGGGTATTGAGCAGCGAGAATACCAAGACAAGAGTAAATATTGATTTGCAGCCTGTACTTTCGTTGAAGGCACGGGTAGTTCTGACCAGGGAAGTCACGGAAAATGAATCTGTAGGCTACGGACGGCAGTTTACCGCTGAAAAAAACACCAGAATAGCGGTAATTTCAGCAGGCTATGCGGACGGAATACCGAGGAATCTTTCGGAAAGCGGAGGATATGTATTTATTAACGGGAAGAAGGCGCCCATTGCAGGGAAAATATGTATGGATCAATTAATGGTGGATATTTCAGATATAACCGGAGTCAGGCAGGGGGATACCGCAACCTTGATTGGCAGCGATGGTTCCGGGTGTATTCCTGTTGAAGCCCTGGCCGCACAATCAGGTACACTGGCAAATGAATTGCTGAGCAGGCTGGGACACAGAATAAGCAGGAACTATATAAATCATTATCAATATACTTTTAAAAGCAGAATGGAAGCCGGTATAAAAAATATTTTTACAATATTCAAAATCTCCATAAAATCTTCATAATTTTCTGGTAGCATACCACTGTCAATAACAAAATTTGCTTAAGGAGGAAATTTTATGGAGAATGCAATGACACATTATATGGAATTGCTTGCTTCAAATCAGCCGTGGAACCTGATACTGTTTATGGCTATCCCCGTTATTCTTGCTGAAACTATTGCCGTGACCGAACTGTATATTTTATTTACAAGAAATCTGACAGGAGGATTGAGAAAGCTAAATAAAATCGCGGGTATTGTTGTGGGGCTATATTTTACAGGAGTATTTATATATTTATTTATAAATGCTGTTGTACCGCTGACCGTAAACGGTGAATGGAGAGGTTTCGCAGATGTGGTCGCCGTCGGTTTCTATCTTTCAGGCGTAATACCTCTTTTGGGAATGGCGCTGTTGGATCTGGGGATCGTTGCCAGAAAGAGAGACGAACTGGGTAAATTAAAGCTGCATGCCACATTCGTGGGCATTTTCCTGATTGTAGCGCATATTGCCATGATATTTGGCATGATTGATCCAAATGTTTTTATAATGGACAATATGTAAAGAAAATAACAGTATATAAAAAATAATATGTAAAACAGCACTTAAAATTATTGAATAATCGAATACCAATACATAAAGAACGGCCTTTGCACAGAACGGATTCTATGCGGAGGCTGTTTTTTAGCCCTGCAGAAGATGCACCCGAAGGGACTTGTATGTAAAATTAACTGAATTTTGCAGGAAAAATGCAGATACAGGTGGAATTATAACAGGCGGAATGATTAAAAAGTTGCATTCCGCCTGCCGGTGCTTTAAACTATAAATTGCGGCTATGCACCGGAAACTTATGGGAGGTTACATGATTAAAGCATTTATTTTTGATATGGACGGGGTAATTATTGACAGTGAACCTATGCATTTGGAGATTGATAAAATGGTGATGAAAGATTTCGGAATCAAAATACCCGATGAGGAACTGAACGTTTTTGTAGGGGTTACAAACATCCAGATGTGGTCTGAACTGAGGGCGAGCCATAAATTGAAGGCTTCTGTGGAAGAGCTTCTTGAAAAGCAGAATGAGTATAAAAAGCAGATGTTCGGCAGAGGGGATCTGTCTCCGATAAACGGTATCACTGAGCTGATTGAGGATTTAAAGGACAAAGGCATAAAGATAGGGCTGGCCTCATCTTCCTCTAAAGAATTCATTGAGCTTGTCTTAAGGAATTTGAATATTTATGATGAATTTAATATTATTGTGGGCGGGGGAGATGTGTCAAACAGCAAGCCCGCGCCGGATATATTTCTCAAAGCCGCGGAATTTTTGAAGGTTGCTCCGGAGGAATGCATGGTGCTGGAAGATTCCAGCCATGGGGTCAAGGCCGCAAAAACCGCCGGAATGAAGTGCATAGCTTTTAAAAATCCTAATTCCGGAGAACAGGATCTGTCATTGGCTGATCTGGCGGTGGATACGCTTGAAAATTTAAACTATATGGATTTGTGATTCAATATGGATTTGAACCACAGCACATATGGGATATGATTATAAAACGGAGGTAGTGTTTTGGGACATTATGTGTCTGCAATGGGATTAACAGACCGGCAAATTGAAGATATTCACAGCCTTGAGGAAATATGCGGCAGATATGAGCAGTTGAATATGAAACTGAACTGGGATATGCTGGAAAGCCGTTCGGCCGATAAAAATGAGGATTTTTTATATTATGAGGGCGGCACTTTAGCAGGATTTTTAGGGTTGTATGATATTCAGCAAAAATCCAGGGAAATCGAAATTACCGGTATGGTCCACCCTGATTTCAGGCGGAAGGGCATATTTAAGGAGCTTTTTAACATGGGCAGGCAAAAGTGCGAGGAGATAAACGCAGAAAGGCTGCTTTTGATTTCAGAACGGTCAAAAAGCCCTGGAATCAAATTTTCGGAATGGGCGGGAGGCAGGTATTCGTTTTCAGAATTCAGAATGAAATTTGAAAGCCTGGTTGCTCCGCACAGTCCAATAACCGAAATTTTTCTCAAAAAAGCCGGTGTGGATGATTATCCCATGATAAGCAGCACGGATGCAGAATGTTTTGATGAACATGAAGATGAGAATTTACCTGCTTCAAATGATGATTTATACAAGGATACTTTTATTGCGGAGCTTAAGGGCAAGGCCATAGGAAAGATCGGACTGCTGAAGGAAGGCGGCGACGGCTATATTTTTGGTTTTGCCGTGAAACCTGAGTTTCGCGGCAATGGATATGGCAGGGCGATTTTATGCCTGGGAATTGAAAAATTATTAAATGAAAAAGCGGGTTCGATATATCTTGAAGTCGCCCTGGAGAATGACAGGGCATTATCTCTGTATAAATCCTGCGGTTTTAACGAAGTCACGGTTTATGATTATTACGAGCTTTTATTGAGAGGGTAGCCATCTGCGGCAAATATGCATGTTTTATTGCTTTGCAGGACTACAGCTTTTTTATTCACGACGAAGGGATTGGTTTAAATAAAAGATTTTCATTCAAATAAAGTATTTCCGAAGGTTGCCCTTTTTATGGCCGCATTCATCTGGGGCAGCTCGTTTTTTATAATGAAAGACACCGTGGATGTTTTTCCGCCGTATATATTATTGGCCTTCAGATTTACCATTGCATGTGTTTTGCTGAGCATAATATTCTGGAAAAAGCTCAGGGAAATTAACGGCGACTATTTATGGAAGGGCGGAGTAATAGGGCTTTTCCTGTTTTTGGGCTACACTACCCAGACAATAGGGATCACTGAGACCACTCCGGGCAAAAATGCATTTTTAACCGCGGTTTATTGCGTCATCGTACCGTTTTTATTCTGGCTGGTTGACAGGTCTAAGCCGGATGTATACAATTTCCTGGCCGCGGCAGTCTGCATTACCGGCATCGGGCTGGTTTCCCTGAAAGGGGATTTCAGCATAGGCTACGGCGATGCTTTTACCCTGCTGGGGGGCTTTTTGTATGCCGCTCACCTGGTTGCCGTGGCCAAGCTGGGAAAGGGAAAGGATCCCATAGTATTAACCATATTGCAATTTGGATTTGCGGCCGTGTTTTCATGGATCGCAGGACTTTCCTTTGAAAGCTTTCCGGAGCAGTGGAGTACAAATAATGTAATGGGACTGCTTTATCTTGCCATTTTTGCAACCGCGGCTGCGCTGCTGTTTCAGAATATCGGACAGAAATCCACCCACCCTTCGGCCGCAGCTATTATACTGAGCCTGGAATCCGTATTCGGAGTCCTGTTTTCCGTGGTTTTTTACGGAGAACAGCTGACCGTACGTCTTGCGGTGGGCTTTATACTTATATTTGTAGCAGTTCTGGTTTCGGAAACCAAGCTATCCTTTATTCCGGTGTTAAGAGGAAAGAAAAGCCGGTCCTTATAAAAATTTACAGCGGTATAAGGTGCTGCGGAGCATATTTCCGGTCATATCCTGCCAAAAATATATCTTGAGACTCCGAATTTGAACTTGCCTTTTTTCTCCAGTATCAGACCCAGCAGTATATCAATAAAGTCCAGTATGTCCTGCCTCTCGCGGCTTGTCAAAGGATTCATGCTGTATCTGGCCCTGACATAGTGGTCTGTTACCCTGGTAAAGCTGGATTTATTGTAGGAGTAAGTCCTGAAATCAAAGGTTCTTTCTATCCTGTCACCAAACTGGGTGGGCGTCTCTCCTGCATTGATGGTGACGCCATTGAAGCGCAGGGCTTTTAAAATGTAATCATATCCATGCAGTATTGAGTCATTTGGATCAGCTTTACGGATTTTTCTGAGAGTTTTGTAAAACTTCAGCATATTTATGGAGGCCAGTATCAGGAAGACCAGCAGCACCAATCCAACAACCGATGCAGCAATAATGAGCACCACAAGGGGAGTATTGCTTTCCGAAGTATCAACGGAACCGGAATCTTCAGGGGCCACATTGATCTGGGCTCCGGGATCTCTGTATCTGTTCATCATATCAAGGTAGTCGTCATAGGCTGAGTTTGTCATATTCCCGCTGACTGTAGCCGAAATGGTACGGTCGTTGTACAGGTTTGCAACAAATGGCGCGGTGGGCTCGAAGGGGATCCAGCCAAAGCTGTCAAAGTAGACCTCAACCCATGCGTGAGCCTGCTGGTTTGTCACCTGAAACACTCCGTTTTTACTATCCGGAGGCATGATATACCCTTCCACATATCTTGCGGGAATTCCCACGCACCGGAGAAGGACCGTCATGGCCGAAGCGTAATATGTGCAGTAGCCCTGTTTGCCTTCAAAAAGGAAATAGTCCACAAAATCCATTCTTCTGGGAGGCGTGCCGGGCTTCAAGGTATAGGGATAGTTGGAGGACAGGTAGTTTTCCACAGCTTTGGTCTTGTCATAGACATTGCCTTCATTCCCGGTCAGATCCTGGGCCAACTGGCGGACCCTGGGAGTGATACCTTCCGGCAGCTGTGTATATTTGCTGTAAATCATATTCAGATTGGAATTATAGCTGTCTACAATGCGGCTTTCGGTGTCATTTGTTATATACGGCGATCCGTTGTTGTCCCGCTTGCCTTCGTCAATTCTTGTAAACGAAAAGCCCATGGCCCTCAAAAGAGATACCACATGATCCTGAAAATACCCCTTATAGCTTTTGCGCAGAGTGTTTTGCAGGACGTCGCTGCCAAGATACAGGTTGTTGTATTCAAAGGAGTATTTAAAGCCTTTTTCCTTGGCCGCACGCATTGAGAGCATCTGTTCATTGTCAAAACGTATATCCTGGGGCGAAGTGAAAGTCAATTTATTCAATTTGAGAGGGATAAACAGGGATTTAGTTTTTATATTTAAAAATTCGACCTCCGCGCTGGAGGTTTTGAAAAGCTCGTCGCTAAACCTGCTGCGGCCATTGAGCAGGATGTTGCCCAGTAGGAATTCATTGGAGTCATTGCTCACCTGTACATCGAATTCTTTTCGCAGCACGCCCAGCGACTGGTAGGAGTCATTGTCGTCATACCATCTGTGACCGTCGTAAAAGGCTTTTGAAGAACCTCTCAAATAAAGATTCGGATTGTCTGTTTTAACATTCATTACATTTATTTTGCTTAATTTTATATTTCCTCCAAGGATATCGTCATTTCCAAAACCGGAGGATCCAAAGGAGAAATAGTCAAAGCCCGACACATTGGCATTGGAAAAATAGTTGACCGCCTTTTTTATACCGTTATCGATTTTGGTGTCAAGCCAGGGGATTGCAACCCTGTTTGGAAAAACGGGGAAAAGGAGGCTGATACCTATTCCAAGGGCGCATACCGGAAGTATGGAAACAAGATATACGGCCCTGTTTCTGACCTCGTAATTTTTATCCTTGCTCCTCCTGCGTAAAATGTGAAAAAAGTAATACAGCAGAAATGCAAAAGCCGAAAGAACAAAGCATAGGCTTCCCGAAAGTATATTAAACTGCAGCTGCGTGAAAAATATGCCGAACAGCAGTACGCAGATCACGTAGAAATTGTAGAACCTGATGGTGAATAAATAAACCGCGAAGGTCATTACAATACAAAGCCCGAGTATGGTCAGATAGGTGAAAACGGGATTGCTTAAATCGCTGTAGCCGTTGGACATGTCAATAAACCAGACGGCATAATCCCTGATCCAGGCATTCACACTTGCAATGCCGATTTTGAACAAAATCAGGGAAAGCCCCACAGTGGTGAACGCGGCAATGGCTATCAACGAAAACAGCGTCGAAAGCCTGCTCCTGAACATGACGTAGAACAAAAGAGTGAGCGGAACCACGGCTATGAAGACGGTCAGGCTGAGTCTCGTGGTCATGAAAAACGAGGTGTAGAGCGTCTGGATCATGCATGATGCCATGAACATAGACAGTATTAAGTTTGCCAGTACTCCAAATTTATTTTCACGGGGCATAGCTTTATCCTCCCAGTACTATTTTTATATCATCTTCAGGATTGATTGTATATGCTTTTACACCGATTTCAGGCAGATTGTCAAGTATGTCGTCCACTATATCCGGCTTGTCCGGAAATAGCGTTCCAGGGGAGATATAAATCAGACAGATGGAATGGTTTGACATCTGCGCCTTGTAAATTATGTTATACAAATCAATGTCCAGAATGCTGGTAATTATGATCATATCGTCAAAACTGTTGCTGCTTTCGTAATGCAGGTTTACAATGTCGGCCAGGGAGACTTTCTGGCTGAAGCTTATGGTTGACAGAGTCTTGTAAATAAAGTTGAATTCATGGCGGTTTGACGCCTTCAGTATTTCAAGCTTTTCGTCGTAATATATGTAATTGACCGATATGCCCCTGTTCAGATAGAAATTCAAAACTGCCACAACGGTTTCGATCAGCTTGTCTTCAAATACGATGTTTATATTGTCGGAGTAACTGTTATGTCTCAGGTCAAGAAGTACGTTTACATTGGAATCGGAGGTGCGCTCGAAATTCTTTATCATCCACCTGTTGTTCCGTGAAGAAAGTTTCCAGTGGATTTTTCTGAAGCTGTCTCCGTATTGATAGTTCCTGATGTCCCTTATATTGCTGAAATCCTCAACGGTACCCTGAGGAGAGCTTTGAGAATCATAACTGCTGGTGTTGAACACATCAAATTTATACAGGTGCTCAATGCGGGGATAAACTATTAATTTTTTGGTCTCAGGTATTTTATAATTCAATCTGATCAGTCCCAGAAAATCTTCGATGCAGATGTTGTTTATTCCGACTTCATACTGGCCTCTGTACTTGCATTCCATGTTGAAAACAAATTCCTTCTTGGACAGAGGAGTAATAAACAGGCTCTGTGAGTAGCTTATGGAATTGAACAGGGTATGCGAGCCGAAAAATGACACGTATATATAGGGGTAGATAATAATGTCTTCATTGCTGATTTTGACGGTGAGCTTTACAGTTTCGCCTTTTGTAATAACCTTTTTGTCAATGTCCTGTACAAATTTGATCCGGAAGTATATATACAGGGTGTAGCCCACGGAAAAGACCAGCAGGGCCAAAAGGGTGTTCAGGAAAAAGGACGGCACAAACCCGCCGAAATTGTATCTGAAAACAACAGCTATTATTAATAAAAATAAATACGTAATCCTATTTTTTCTCATAATTATCTACCAAAGGTATATAGACCTTATCAATTATAGAACTCAGGACGTCGGAGGACGTCATTTTCTTCAGCTTTGCTTCCTGTTTGAGCAGAATACGGTGTGAAAGCGTAGGGATAAGCATTTTTTTTATATCCTCGGGCAACACGTAATCCCTGCTGTTAAAATAAGCCCAGGCCTGGGCGGCCCGGCAGACCGCAAGCGAACCTCTCGGGCTGGCTCCCAGTGCTATGTAATCATTATTTCTCGTCTGATTGATAATGTCAACCACATAATTTTTTAAAGTTTTGTCAATATGAACCTGCCTGACCTCGTTCTGTATGGTGATTATTTCGGAGCTGTCGGCGACAGGATCCAGGGTTTCCAGAGGGTTGTCCTGCAGAAATCTGGAAAGGATGTAGACCTCTTCACCGGCCTGGGGATATCCCAGGGATATCTTTAAAAAGAACCTGTCCATCTGGGCTTCGGGAAGGGGATAGGTTCCGATATATTCAATGGGGTTCTGAGTGGCCAATACCATAAAGGGCTTAGGAAGCTTATATGTATTGCCGTCCACGGTTACCTGGTTTTCCTCCATAATTTCCAGAAGGCTGGACTGTGTTTTTGGAGAAGTCCTGTTTATTTCATCGGCCAGCAATATCTGGCACATGGCGCTGCCCGGCCTGAATTCAAATTCGCTGGTCTTCTGGTTGTAAATGGAAAATCCCGTAATATCAGAGGGGAGAACATCCGGGGTAAACTGAATTCTTCTGAATGAAGCCGAAATGGATTTTGCCAGAGCCGAGATCAAACTGGTTTTGCCGACTCCCGGAACATCCTCCAGAAGCACGTGGCCGTTGCATACAAGAGCCACAAGCGTCAGTTCTATAGCATTTCTTTTACCAACAATAACTTTTTCAACATTGTCAGCAATCCTTTTTAAAAGAACGGAGTTATTATTCATGGGGTATATCTCCTTCGTTAAGTACAATTAAAATTAATAATTTAATTATATTAAATTATTAAAGAAAGTTCCATGTAATAATTGTCTATAAAAGCTAAAAAAAATTGTAATAAGTTGTATAAATAAGGTCAGGCCTGCTTGTTCAGGCATCAGGCACAGAAATATCACACCTTTGTAAAATTTAATCCGATTTTAACACAAAACAAACATAAAACTGCTGAAATATTGTCAATAAACAGTAAAAAAGTTGATTATGACAGCCCAATTTGTGGAATTCATATTGGGAAATCACAAAAAAGATGATATACTTCTACTGAGGAGAATCACTGCTGCCGGTATTGACATGCAGGCTCCGATTGGGGAAATTATTATTTTGCGGAAAGAGGGATGAAATTGCTTGCTACGGAACGTCATGAAAAAATAATGGAAATTCTCAACGAAAAGAAGAGTGTGAAAGTGTCCGCTTTATCGGAACTGTTTAATGTTTCAATAGAAACCATACGCCGGGACCTGGACTATATGGAAAAGGACGGAAGACTGACCAAGGTATACGGCGGAGCAGTTCTGGAGCATGTTGTAGCCAAGGAAATAAATCTCACTTCCAGGATTTCGGCCAATGTGGAGCTGAAACAGGAAATCGGACGTATAGCATGCAGATTTGTAGAGGAAGGGCAGTCCATAGCCCTGGATACCAGTACTACAAATCTTGAAATTGCAAAGGTACTGAAAAAGAATTTCAACCGCCTCACCGTCATAACCAATGCTATCGATATCGCACTGGAAATGAAGGACAAGGAGCATTTCAATACCGTTCTCACAGGGGGCGTGCTGAGGGGAGACGAGCTGTGCCTGCTGGGAGGCCTGGCGGAAGAGTTCCTGGATAAATTTCATATAGACAAGGTCTTTGCCAGTGTCAGCGGGATTTCCCTTACCAGCGGATTTACAGATTACGGCCTGGGAGAATACCATGTCAAGAAGAAAATGATAGAACGGGCAAGAGAGGTTATTGTAGTTGCGGACAGCACCAAATTTGATATTGTGTCGCTGATGAAGGTGGGGGATCTGGATATATGTGATTTCATTATTACAGATTCAAAATTGAATCCCAATATTTTGTTGAAATATCAGGAAAAGGGTATTAAAATCGTTAATCAGCTTTAATTCCAATTCTTTATTAATATTCCTATTTGATAACATCCACACAATGCTGGCAATATATATTATCAAAATGTCAATGTTGTGTGGAATTATGTTGAACATATCTATAAAAATAACTATAAGTTTACAAAAGTACAACATAAACTTAATAAAAAGTATGTATTATAAATCGTGTCAGGCAATCGACTTCGACAGTCTTCAAAGGGGGCCGGTTTATAATGCAAAATATAAAAAAATTTTTTAAATCAGACCGTATTGTCATATTGATTTTTACTCTGCCAGCATTGATACCGCTGGCTGTATTCTGGATATATCCCGTGCTGGACACCTTCAGGATCAGCACCACCGATTGGGATTATATGTCTCCGGATTACAATTTCGTCGGATTGGGAAACTATCTGAACCTTTTAAAAGACTCCGATTTTTATGATGTGATTTTAAATACCCTTTATTTTTCCGCAGGTACGACTATTCTGACGCTTATTTCCGGATTGATAATTGCGCTGCTTGTTTTCAAGCTGGGCAAAGGCGAAGGGTTTTACCGCTCGGTTCTGTTTCTTCCTTGGATTACGCCTGCCATAGCAGTTTCCATTGTATGGGCATGGGTTTTTAATCCTGAAACGGGGCTTGCCAATTTTCTTTTATCCCTGGTCGGCGTTCCAAAGCTGCCATGGATAGAGAGTTCGGTCTGGGCCATGCCGGCAATCATAATAATGACCGTATGGAAAAATGCCGGTTACAATATGATCTTTTTTCTCACGGCCATGCATATTGTTCCCGAGCAGTTGTACGAAGCCGCCGACATAGACGGGGCTTCCTGGCTTACCAAACTGCTGCATGTGACTTTGCCCTCCATATCGCCCACCACTTTCTTCCTGATTATCGTGGACCTGATTGAATGCATGCAGGCTTACGACCAGATACTCATACTGACTCAGGGCGGTCCGGCAGGCAGTACCAGAACACTTCTGTATTATTATTTCCAGCTTGCATTTACCCAGTTTAATATGGGACATGCCACTGCTGCTGCGGTTTTCCTGGTAATACTCACAGCGCTGCTGTCGGTGCTGAATTTCTATATTTCAAAAAAGTGGGTCGTCTACAATTAGAAAGGAGAAATACATTATGAAGGCAATTGGTCTCACAAGGAGATTTGTGCTGTTACTCACAGCCGTTTATATGCTGTTTCCTTTTTATTGGATGGCCAGCAGCGCATTTAAAACAAAGGAGGAAATATTTCAGTTTCCCCCGGACATTTTTCCTGCGTCGGTAAACTGGAATGTATTTGCAGAAACTCTTAAAGAAACGCCGTTTTTTCTTTACATATTCAACAGCAGCGTCACGGCGCTGATAATAGTGTTATTTCAGATAATTAATTCCGCGCTTTTTTCATATGTGCTGACCCAGTTTGAATTCAAGGGCAAAAACATATTGTTTGCGATTATCATGGGTTCCTACATGCTTCCGGCTGCTGCGACCTATGTTCCGGGCTATATAATTTTGTCAAGATTCGGAATGCTAAATTCCTATTCCGGTTTAATAGTGTCCAATTGTGTCAGCGTATTCAGTATTTTTCTTGTAAGGCAGGCCTTTATGCAGGTGAACAAAAGTATCCTGGAGGCGGCAAAAATAGACGGCGCTTCCCACTGGTGGATATTATGGAGGATCATGGTGCCGCTTACAAAGCCCTCCTTCATATCTCTGGCACTGATAGCATTTGTAAGAAACTACAATAACTACATGTGGCCTTCGCTCATAATAAAAAAGCCTGAATTATACCTTGTGACCATAGGCTTGAAACAATTTTTTATTGAAGGCGGGGCATATGGGATCAAATGGCCGCAGGTAATGGCGGCCTGTACGATTACAGTGCTTCCTCTGGTCATTTTATATCTGTTCCTGCAAAAGTATCTCATTGAGGGAATATCCGATTCGGGTGTAAAGGGTTAATATCCTTTAACTATAAATTATGGAGGTATTTATATGAAATCATTAATGAAAAAACTTATGGCCGGAGTACTGTCCGCTGTTATTATGTCTACTCTTCTGGCAGGATGCGGAGGACAACCGGCGGCGGACACGACCGATACTCAGCAGACTGCGTCTACGGCCTCTGGATCCGCTTCATCGGAATCTTCAGCCGCACCTGAAAAAACTCTTGAGCTGGAATACTGGTACGGCCTCGGAGGTAAGCTGGGAGAGACCATGAAGGCTCTGATCGACGATTTTAATTCTTCCCAGAAAGCATATGCGATAAAAGGAGTGGCACAGGGCAGTTATGACGAGACCTATCAGGCTCTTCAGGCGGCAATCGCCAGCGGAAGCGCTCCGGCATGCTTCCTTACGACTTCACCTACAGTCAATGCCCTGGCGCAGAAAAGTGTGCTGGAAAATGTACAACCCTATGCGGACAAGGACAGTAGCTTTAACCTGCCGGATTTTGTACAGGCCTTTCTGCCGCCGGCGCAGGTAAATAACGGCTTATATGGGATTCCCGCCTACGGGACCACTCAGATAATGTATTACAGAAAAGATATATTTGAAAAGAAGGGAATATCCCCGGATGTGCTGAAAAGCTGGGAAAGCCTTGAAAAAGCGTCTTCACAGCTGACGGAAAAAAGCGGTTCCGAAACCTCGGTCTACGGATGGGAACCCATGTGGGGAGCAGGAAATATCATAGACGCCACCTTGAGCGCAGGAGGAACTGTTCTCAGCGCCGACGGTAAGACGGTAACTGTGGACGACAAGATATGGGTGGATACCTGGGAATATTTCCGCCGCAATATACATGATTCCAAAGCCATGAGGATACATTCCGGAGGACAGGGCTGGGAATACTGGTATAAAACCATTGACGATGTAATGCAGGGCAAAGCGGCAGGTTATATCGGGTCATCCGGAGACCAAGGAGATCTTGATTTCACTAAAATTGCGGCCTACGAACAGCCCGGATGGAACGGAGGACTGGGGAAACCCGTGGCCAGTTCACAATTCCTTGCCATACCCTCGGCAGCAAAAGATGAACAGAAGCAGGGCGCTTTTGAATGGATGAAATTCTTTACAAATGCCAAGAACACAGGAAAATGGTCAATGAGCACAGGTTACATACCCGCAAGGCTTTCCGCCCAGGAGGATGCCGACTATAAAGCATATCTGGACAAGAACCCGCAGGCAAAAGTACCTCTGACTCAAGCTTCCCACGCTTCTGCGGAATTCCTGGATCCCACCGGCGGAAAAATAATGGATGCCCTTTCAAAGGCCTGCGACAAGGTAGAAATTGAAAACGTACCGGCTGCAAAGGCTTTGAAGGAAGCAAAGGACGCCGCTCAGAAAGCCCTTGACGAAGCGCTGAAAAAATAAGCAGATGACAAAGGATATGAATGTTAAATTTAATGGAGATGCGGCAAATAGCTCACCCGTATCTCCTCTTTTTTTTAAACTTGACGCAAGACAGGAATATATTGAAATAACCGGCACCGTTTCTGAGAAGTGCATATTTATGTGGTATCTTTACGACCCGGAGGGCAAGCTCAGAGCACAGAGCTTTTGCCTGGGAAGCGGCAAGACCGTGGCTGTCACATGCGGTACTGGCGGGTATGGGACTGTACCCGGCCCTTTGCCGGACGGGGAGTGGACCATATGGGCAATATTTTTGCCGGGGAAAGAAAAAGAACAGAATGATCAGGTGTGGACACTGAATGTCTCCTACGGCACCCAGGAGTACTCCGAGGCTGCCTGGAGCCGTGAGCCTGACGGAAAGCCTTCATTTGTGTGGCTGGATCCTGAAGGGAATGTCTGTGGAGAGTATCTGAAAAGATGCTACAAGCCTGAAAAAGCATGGTATAAAGGTGACTTTCATGCGCATACCACTCTCTCGGACGGAAAAATGACGCCTTTAAGAATACAAAATGAAGCCGGAAAACAGGGGCTTGATTTTTATGCCGTCACCGACCACAATTTCATTCATACCGCATGGACAGATGACCGGATGCCGGTACTTCCGGGAATGGAGCTGACGCTTGACCAGGGCCACTTCAACCTGTTTATGAAGGGCGCATTTCCTCTGTATAAGGAAGGCTTCTGGCGGAACATGACATTTGAAAGCGATGCGGTTAATACATTCCTAATAGAGGCGCGGAAAACCGGTGCGGTCGTATCTGTCAATCACGCTTTTATGGTCCCATGGGAAGTGAAATACGAGGGGCTTGACACGTCCCTGATCGACGCCATGGAGATAATCTGCGACCCCACATGGAGTAATTCGGCAGAGGCGGCGGAAAAAGCCCTGAAGGCTTTTGGGATCCTATGGGAGCATGGAGTTAAAGTAACGGGCATAGGCGGCAGCGATATTCACAATCTTCCGGAGGAGCCTTATGAGGGAAGCCATGTCCCCGGAAAAATAGGCTTTCCGCTTTCATGGGTACTTGCGGACGAACTGTCACCTGCAGCTCTGCTGGAAGCGCTCAGAGAGCGCAGGGTGTGTGTTACCACAGGCTTCAGGCTGGATATACGGGTCAGATATCAGGGAAATGATTATACGGCCGGCAGCTGTATTCCGGTAGAGGATGAGAGCGACATTTCCTTTTCGGTTTCGCTGCAGGATACCGATCAGCCGTATTTCATTGATATAGTGGAAAGTGGGGCGGCTAACAGGGCGGAACTTTTGAACCGGGAAAATATACTTGATTTTAAACGAAATTGGGACGGCGGATACCACTGGCTGAGAATTGATATCCGCGATTCTTCGGGCAGGCTTTGCGGCTTTGCAAATCCGGTATATTCCGGGAACAGAAAAATCGAAAAAATATTATGGGGGAATCTCGTTGAGCTTATTGAATGAACGGATGAACAGTATACGCAGTATTCTTTTTGACAAGGACGGAACGTTGATTGATTTCAACTCCATCTGGATACCACTGGCTTTTAAATTAGTCGGAGAGCTGCTTTCAGAGTATGGCTTTGACACCGGGCACAAAAAAATCCTGCTGGAGCGGATAGGTCTCTATTCCGACGGAAATGTCACGCCGGGAAGTATTTATGCCTCCGGAACCGAGGACGATGTGGCATGGGCAATATATAACTATCTGAAGGAATATGGAAAAGAGCTTCCCGCATTTCCGTATTTTTTGAAAAATGTAAAAGATTTGGTCAGAAACTATATGGCGGACAACAAAAGCAGTATCCGCACCATCGGAAATGTGGGGGAGACCCTGTCCGGACTTAAAAAAAAGGGATTTATACTGGGGATATCCACCTCAGACAGCGAGGAAAATACCAGGATATGCCTGGAGGAGACCGGGATTTTGAAGTATTTTGATTATATAGGCTGTCCCGGAGAAAATAAAAGGCCAAAACCGGCGGGCGATATTCTTATGGATTTCTGTGCGAACCATGGGATGGACGCCGGTGAAGTAGCTGTGGTGGGAGACACCATGACCGACATAAGCTTTGCCCGCAGGAATAAGGCGGGGCTTGCCATAGGCGTGCTGTCGGGAGCCGGTGACAGGAACAGCCTGGCCGAGGCGGATATACTTCTCAGGGATATAAACGAATTGACAAGCGTTATGGGCGCAGACATATGACATCCGGCACATACGTTATATACTGTATATACTGTGCAGGGAAATATACGGAACAGGCGGGCTTTTATGAAGAAGGAATATTTTTATCATCTGACAGGATGGCTGCTTTTCATCCTTTGCAGTATTTTTTATATCATATCCGGTATCCGTTCAAAAGATTATTTTTCTTTGACCGGGGGCATAATATTTTTCATCGCCTGTATTGTTTTTATGATACCGCTTATTGAAAATCTGACCGGAAGGTCCAAGAAATAATGAAATCCTATGCCCGGTGCTTTGTCGGAGCCCTTGACTGCAGATAAATTTTTGTTGTAAATAATTTTAAAATGTGCTAAAATACCAAAGGACAATTCGTTGAGATTGTTGATTGCAATATCGGGGATATGTCCTTTGACAATTTGTCTAACCATTGACTACGTTTTTGGGTTCTCCATCCAATTACCTGGTTTATGGCGTTTAAATTATTAATTTGGAGGTAACGTAAAACATGTTTAAAGATGTAAAGCAGGAAATTATCACTAAGTATCAGATTCATGAAGGTGATACAGGTTCGCCTGAAGTTCAGGTTGCAATACTCACAGAGAGGATCAACCACCTGAACGACCACCTGAAGATTCACAAGAAGGATCACCATTCGAGAAGAGGTCTTCTTAAAATGGTTGGTGCCAGAAGAGGCCTTTTGAATTATCTTCAGAAGAATGATATTGAAAGATATCGTGCTATTATCGAAAAGCTCGGTCTCAGAAAATAATTTTAAAAGAACTGGATGGGCATTCAGTTCTTTGGACAGGCAGGCTTTGGCCTGCCTGTTTTATATACCACATATATTTTGTGGAGAATTTATACATAAAGAAGACCGATAAATAAGTTGTGTGAAAAGAAGCAATAATATTAAAGAGGCAACAAGAGTAAGGAATTGCAAAGGAATATTCCTTTGGGTCTGCATATGGTCTATGGACGGTAGAAGGTAGATTGTGCGTCAAAATGCAGCCGGCAGAAACAGTCCGGATTTAAGGGCTTGTTTACGGCGGCAGGGTATGACAGGGATTTTGGCGTAGAATCTACATGCTACAGTCTATAGTTTTAAATATCATATGAATGGGGAGCAGGGATTTGACACGTCGATCTTCTCTCCGAGCAATGAAAATCCGCAAGCGGGTTTTCCCACAAAAATTATAAGGAGGACTAGCATGTTTAAAACATTCAGCATGGAACTTGCCGGCAGAACTCTTACCGTAGAAACAGGAAAGCTGGCTCAGCTGGCCAATGGCGCAGCATTAATAAGATATGGGGACACGGTAATAATGTCTTCGGCTACCGCATCCGCGAACCCGAGAGACGGAATCGACTTTTTCCCGCTAAGCGTGGATTATGAAGAACGTTTGTATGCCGTAGGAAAAATTCCGGGCGGCTTTATTAAAAGAGAAGGAAAGCCTTCCGAAAAAGCAATCCTTACTTCAAGGGTAATTGACAGGCCGATCAGACCGCTGTTCCCCAAGGATTTGAGAAATGACGTGGCCGTGGTAAATACGGTAATGTCGGTAGAACAGGACAATTCGCCTGAAATAGCCGCCATGATAGGCGCTTCAATTGCCATAAGCATTTCAGATATTCCTTTTAACGGACCTATCGGCGGAGTTGTACTGGGCTTGATAGATAATGAGGTAATAATCAATCCAAACGAAGAACAGCGTGCAAAGAGCAAAATGTATGTGACTCTCGCAGGTACAAAGGAAAAGATCACCATGATAGAAGCGGGAGCCGACATAGTTCCCGATGACGTTATGCTGGAAGCAATTAAAAAAGGCCATGAAGAAATAAAGAAGATCTGTGATTTCATAAACGGTATAGTAAATGAAATAGGCAAGCCCAAGTTTACTTATGAATCTGCCGAAGTTCCGGCGGAGTTGTTTGCCGCGGTAAAAGCTTTCGGATATGAGACCATGCGCCAGGCTGTGCTTGCCACAGACAAACAGGACAGGGACAACAAGGTCAACAAGCTGACCGAGGATACCCAGGCCGCCCTTGCAGAGCAGTTTCCGGAAATGCAGAGCAAAATCAACGATGCCATTTACAAGCTGGAAAAGAAGGTTGTCCGCGAATATATTTTAAAAGAAGGCAAACGTGTGGACGGCAGACGCCTTGATGAAATAAGGCCCCTGTCGGCGGAGGTGGGAACACTCCCAAGAACTCACGGCTCAGGCCTGTTCCAGAGAGGCCAGACACAGGTGCTGACTACAGTTACTCTCGGAGCAATGGGCGATGTCCAGATGCTGGACGGAATAGATACCGAAGAGACCAAGAGATACATGCACCATTACAATTTCCCTGGTTACAGCGTAGGTGAAGCAAAAACTTCTAGAGGCCCTGGACGAAGGGAAATAGGACACGGTGCTCTTGCCGAAAGGTCCCTTGTACCTGTAATTCCTTCAGAACAGGACTTCCCATATGCTTTCAGACTGGTTTCTGAAGTTTTGATGTCAAACGGTTCCTCTTCCCAGGGAAGCGTTTGCGGAAGTACTCTTGCGTTAATGGATGCCGGAGTGCCCATTAAAGCTCCGGTTGCCGGTATATCGGCAGGGCTGGTCATAGATGAGGAAAATCCGGACAATTTCATAACTTTCATGGATATACAGGGTATAGAAGACTTTTTCGGAGATATGGACTTCAAGGTTGCCGGTACTACGGAAGGTATCACAGCGATTCAGATGGATATCAAGGTGGACGGTCTGACCTATGAAATTATCCGCCAGGCATTTGAACTTACCCAAAAGGGACGTATCCAGATAATCAA
Organism: Bacillota bacterium; assembly: GCA_023397905.1. GTDB lineage: Bacteria > Bacillota > Clostridia > Acetivibrionales > DSM-1351 > Ruminiclostridium. The sequence goes on from JAEWSZ010000235.1 coordinate 45,163, forward strand.
CGACGTTATCCTAAAGGCCATACCGGCTCCCAGAAAAGAGCTTTCGGATTATGCTCCAAAGATAATTACCACAAATATTGATCCTGATAAGATCAGAGATGTAATCGGACCCGGCGGAAAGATGATAAATAAAATCATTGCCGAAACCGGTGTAAAGATAGACATTGAAGAAGACGGAAGAGTATATATACTGACTCCGGATGCAGCAGCGGCTCAAAAAGCCCTTAAAATCATCCAGGGCATTGCCAAGGATATAGAGCCCGGTGAGGTATACATGGGCAAGGTAGTGAGGATCACTACGTTTGGAGCATTTGTTGAAATCCTTCCGGGAAAAGACGGACTCGTCCATATTTCAAAGCTCGATAAAAAGAGAGTGGAAAAGGTCGAGGATGTTGTAAACATCGGAGATGAGATTCTGGTCAAAGTAACCGAAATCGACAAACAGGGAAGAATTAATCTCTCAAGAAAAGATGCAATGGCAGATGAAGCCAGAGAAGAAATGAAATAAAATAAAAAAATATTTATCTGTACTGATACCGGGGCGTAGACATGCTGTTTACGCCCGGTTTACTATTTGCAGTTTATTACATATTTATATTTTATAAATATGTAAAATTGACGTGAATTTTAAGCGCATTCTGGAGGACTTGATGTTCAAAAAAATATTATTGGATAATGGGCTGAGATTGGTCTATGAAAAAATACCTTATGTAAGGTCGGTATCTGTTGGAATCTGGGTAGGCTGCGGTTCGAGAAATGAAACCTCCGCAAATAACGGCATATCTCATTTTATTGAGCACATGCTTTTCAAGGGTACGGAGAAACGCTCGGCAAAGGATATTGCGGAGTGCATCGATGCTATAGGCGGCCAGATCAATGCTTTTACGGGAAAAGAATGCACCTGTTATTATACAAAAACACTTGACACACATCTTGATATTGCGCTGGACGTCTTGTCGGACATGTTTTTCAATTCCGAATTTGCAGGCGGGGATATCAAGGTTGAAAAAAGAGTCGTAATCGAAGAAATAGGCATGTATGAAGATACGCCAGAGGAACTGGTGCACGATATATTTTCCGAGATGGTGTGGAGCGGAAATCCGCTGGGCTATCCCATACTCGGAACCCCAAAATGCATCAACCGCTTCAATAAAAAAATGATCAAGCAATACATGGAGGAAAACTACACTCCGTTTAATACGGTGATTTCAGTAGCGGGCAATTTTGACGAAGAAGGACTTATAGAGGAAATCAGGAAATATTTTGGAAACTGGAAATGCAGCAAGGATTTTGCACTGAATTACTCAACGGTGGAATATAAAAAGGACCGTGTAGTACGTGAAAAGGATACCGAACAGGTCCATCTCTGCATGGGCTTTAACGGAGTCGAGCACGGAGACGACAGGATATACTCGCTGCTTGCGCTGAACAATATTTTCGGCGGCGGAATGAGTTCCCGCCTGTTTCAGAATATAAGAGAGGAAAAAGGGCTGGTTTATTCCATTTACTCATATCCCTCAACTTATAAAAACGCCGGCCTTTTTATGATATATGCCGGGATGAATCCCGAATACCTGCAGAACGTAATAGACCTCACCAAAAGCGAAATAGACCTGATGGTACGCAAAGGGATCACCGGGGATGAGCTTGCCAAATCCAAGGAGCAGCTAAAAGGCAACTTCTTACTGGGCCTGGAGAGCACCAACAGCAGGATGAACAGCATAGGGAAAGCCGAGCTTATGCTGGGTAAAATAAATACTACGGAAGAAATATTGCAGAAGATGGATAATATTTCACTTGAGAATATTCATGAAGTAATCGAGCTGATATTTAAATATGATTATATGAGCATTTCAGCCGTAGGGAACTTGAAAAAGGAAATAGAAGCATAGAGAATCCTGAAATCAGGAGAGAATCAAGAATAGATTCCATTGAAAAAATCGCCCAGGCGATTTTTTTTTGCCCTGAATCAATTAAAGCAAACTTCCAACGGAAATCACGGACAAAAAAGTACATAAATTCAGCTTCAGCTCTTCAGTGCAGAAATTTGCGCAGCAAACTTCCAAATGAAAATCACGAATAAAAAAGTACACAGATTCCGTCTCTGAGGGAATTTGCAATGAAAATCACGAAGTGATTTTCTATGGACTGGCACTGGGGATTTGTCCAATTCATAAGATATATTAGTCGTCATAAATAGTTTATAATCAATACCTTGGAACGGGGGGCTGTGTGTGGAAGGCAAGACATTTAGCATCATAGGCGGAGATTTGAGGAATGTTAAGCTGGCCGAATTCCTTGCAGAGGAAGGGAATTCTGTTAATATATATGGCTTTGGCAAAGCCGGATTCGAAATAAAGCTGGAGCAAAGCAATACTTTGGAGGAAGCCATTGACAGCTCCGAGGTGGTAATTGGTCCGATACCTTGCTCAAATGACAACGAACTTATAAATGCGCCCTTTCATTCAGAAAAAATCTATATAAACGAAGTCTTCAAGTGCATGAATAAAAACCAATTATTTATTGCAGGCAGAATAAGTGAAAAAATCGTGCATCTGGCTCAGGTCTACAATGTTTATACCGTTGATATGCTTGACAGGGAAGAAATGGCGGTGCTGAATGCCATTCCCACCGCGGAGGGAGCCATCCAGATAGCAATGGAAGAAATGCCGATTACTTTACATAACAGTAACGCTCTCATACTTGGATACGGAAGGATAGGCAAAACGCTGGCAAAAATGCTGCAGGGAATAGGCGCCAGTGTTTATGTGGAAGCACGCAAATATTCGGATTTTGCATGGATTAAAAGTTATGGCTATAAACCTGTCAGTTTAAATGAATTATCGCAGACTGTAAAAAATATGAATGTAGTTTTCAATACTATTCCATCAATTGTATTAAATAATGAGGTGCTGAATTTAGTAAATCCTGACTGCCTTATTATTGATCTTGCTTCCAAACCGGGCGGAGTCGACTTTGAAAAGGCAAAGGAGCTTGGCATTAAAGCAATCTGGGCACTGTCGCTTCCCGGAAAAGTTGCCCCTGTTACAGCTGCTGAATTTATTAAGGATACTGCTTACAATATTATTGAAGAGTTGGGGGTATAAAAATGTTACTGGAAGGAGTCAGAGTTGGATATGCACTTACGGGCTCATTCTGCACTTTTGATAAAGCAATCCCGCAAATAGAAAAGCTGGTTAACGAAGGCGCGGACGTGATTCCGATAATTTCCGGAGCTGTGGACGAGTTAGACACAAGATTCGGAAAAGCAGAAGATTTTAAAAATGACATACAGGCAATTACGGGCAAAAAGCCCATAAGCACAATAGTTGAAGCTGAACCCATAGGGCCCAGGGCCCTTCTTGATATATTGGTCATTGCGCCCTGTACGGGAAACACCATTGCAAAGATTGCCAACGCCATCACAGACAGTCCTGTCACAATGGCATGCAAAGCGCATTTGAGAAATATGCGCCCTGTGGTAATCGCAATATCTACAAATGACGGTCTGAGCGCCAACGCTAAAAACCTCGGACTGCTTCTGAATACCAGGAACATATATCTGGTACCCTTCGGGCAGGATGATCCCGTAAAAAAATGTACTTCGCTGGTTGCCGATTTCGATCAGATACTGCCTACTGTTATAAATGCAATGCAGAATATTCAGATCCAGCCGCTTTTGATATGTAAATAGAGGTTGGGGGTTAGAAGTATAGAAGTGCAGGAGAAAACCGTAGAATCAGAATTCAGCTGCCAGGATTCAGAAATCAGAATAAAACCTTAAGGGCGGAAGTTCAGAAGTACTAGGCGTATAGGAGCAGAATTCAGGAGTCAGAGGAACCCGGTAATATGTGATCTGAAAAAGGTCTGTAAAATAAGCTTTCTATGATA
>JAEWSZ010000240.1 GCA_023397905.1 Bacillota bacterium
GGCTTCGGCGGCGCAGGAGGCGGAACTATGAGAGTGGCCCCTGAGGGAGGCGGCAATTTCGGAGGAAACAGCGGATATAACCGCAGCTCGGGAAGCAACGGAAGCGGAGCCAGAGCAGGCAGCGGCGGCCGTTAAAAGCAAAACGGCGCCTGATGCAATGCATTCGGCGGTATTATTCGCGCAGTAAAACCGTATGCGCATACAGGAGGGTAGTATGATACAAATATCAAATTTGTATAAAATTTATGAGATGGGCGACAACTCGGTATATGCATTGAACGACGTCTCCTTGCATATTGAAAAACACGAATTTGTAGCGGTCATAGGTCCGTCCGGTTCGGGAAAGTCAACGCTGATGAACATGCTGGGCTGCCTCGATGTGCCGACTTCCGGCAATTACATCCTGGACGGGCAGGAGGTCAGCAAACTGAATGACAACCAGCTCGCCGAGATCAGAAACAACAAGATCGGTTTTATATTTCAGGGCTTTAACCTACTGAAAAAACTGACGGCGGTTGAAAATGTGGAATTGCCTCTCATTTATCAGGGCGTGAGCCACAAAGAGCGGTATAAAAGAAGTGCCGAGGCGCTGGAAATGGTGGGACTGGGAGACCGGATACGCCATACGCCCAATGAACTTTCGGGCGGACAGCAGCAAAGGGTCGCCATCGCCCGCGCTCTTGTGAGCAGGCCGCCGCTCATACTTGCCGATGAGCCCACTGGAAATCTGGATACCAAGTCCGGAGCGGATGTTATGAATATACTCCACCAGCTGAATGAACAGGGTAATACTATTGTGCTCATCACCCATGACAACAATGTGGCGGCCCAGGCCCAAAGAACCGTTAAAATCCAGGACGGCAAAATTACAGACGGTGAGGCTGAGGATAAGGAGGCGGTGTAATGGGTTTTTTTCAGGCCTATAAAATGGCGTTGAAGAGTATTGCAAGCAACAAGGTCCGGGCTTTTTTAACCATGCTCGGAGTGATAATCGGAGTCGGCTCCGTCATAACCGCCGTCGCTTTCGCCCAGGGCAGCACAAAAAGTATAACGGATTCTATTGAAGGGCTGGGAAGCAATCTGATTTCCATAAGCATTACCGGCAGAAACAGCAACAGGAATATTACATATGACGAGCTCAGGGATTTTTCATATGAGAACGGCAATGAAATCAGTATGATCGCGCCTATAGTGAACGGAAATATGACGCTGAAGGCCGGGAGCAAGAGCCGGAGCTCGTCTATCATAGGGACAAATGAGGATTATGAATACATCAGAAGCAGGCATGTCCAGGCGGGACGGTTCATATTGTCCTTTGACAACGACTACATGCTGAAGACGGCGGTAATCGGTACAGCAGTGGCCAATGATCTGTTTGCAGGCCAGAATCCAGTGGGCCAGACCATGAAAATAAACGGGGAGATATTCAAGGTGGTAGGTCTGCTCCAGGAGATAGACAACGGCCAGGATTCGGGAAATGACGATCAGGTGATCATACCTGTAACTGTGGCCCAGAGGCTCAGCCGGAATGCAAGAATATCCAATTTCACCGTACAGGCTACGGAAGCCGGAACGGTAGACGCTGCTATGGCAAAACTGACACAGTACCTGACAAAGATATACGGCAGTGAGGACGCTTTCAGGGTGACCAACCAGGAACAAATGCTGGATACTCTGAATTCCATAACCAGTACTCTGATGATTGTCCTTGGCGGTATTGCGGCGATTTCTCTCATTGTGGGGGGAATAGGGATAATGAATATCATGCTGGTCTCTGTGACAGAGAGGACAAGGGAAATCGGAATCAGGAAGGCCATAGGGGCGAAGCGTAAAAACATCATGGTGCAGTTTCTGATAGAAGCCGTAATGATTACCGGTATAGGCGGAGTCGCGGGTATATTGATAGGGTTGTTCTGCATTCATTTCATTATCGGAGGATTTAAAATAACAACGCCGGTATATTCGCCCTTCTGGATGATGCTGTCCTTTGGAATATCGCTGGCGGTAGGGATCGTTTTTGGAATGTTTCCGGCCTATAAGGCGGCGCGGTTAAATCCTATAGATGCGCTCAGATTTGAATGATTACCGGGGAATATTGAATTATACTTAGGAGGTTAAAAAATGCTCAAAAGAATTATTACTTTTACTCTAATCGCTGTTATGATAATTTCGGCCACCTTCACCTTTGCAGCCAACACCCAGACACAGACGGACTGGAAGGATTCGCTGGCAAGGCTGAAACTGATGGGTATTGTGGATGAATCGGACTTGAATGCCACGGGCAAAATGTCCAGAGCCGTATTTTCAAAGATAATTGTAAATTCAACTGGAAATTATGATCTGGCAAAATCCCTGTCCGGCTCTACCACCTTTTCAGATGTATCTGCAAAATCGGCTTTTTGCGGTTACATAAATGCGGCTGCAAATCTGGGCTACCTGTCTGCCTATTCGGACGGCAAATTCAAGCCTGACAGCGCCGTGACTTTTGCACAGCTTTGCACGGCTGTTATAAAAGCGCTGGGATATACCACCGGCGACATTGTGGGGGCGTGGCCCAACGGATATATCGATAAAGCCGGCAGTCTTGGCATTACAACAGGGTTTAATTTTACCGGCGACAGTGAGGTGCCAACGGACGCGGCCATAATCATGATAGAAAGAATGCTCAACACAAATATTAAAAAGGCTAATGCACAGGACGCGGATAAGACGCTGGCCGACTCGGCAGGGCTCATGGACGACCAGCAGAACTGGGTATATGGGAAGCCCGAAGTGGCATTCAATTTCAATCCGGGCACAAAAAAGCTTGGAAGCATTACCTTTAATCCCGGTATACCGGTTATGAGGGATACTACAAATAATTCCGAATTCCCTGCCACAAAGGTAGTGGGAGAAACCATTACGCTGGGCGATATTAAGGACAAAGACGTGGTATATGAGGTTTATAACAAACTTAATGTGCTCATGTACTATCTCGTGGTTGACAACAAGATCGACGGGCAATTGACCAGTATCCTTCCAAATAAATACTCACCAAAGCAAATACAGATTAACGATGTAAACTATGATCTGGGGCAGTATGCAAAGGTAAGCAAATTCAATTCTTCAAATGCTTCCTTTAATGTGGGCGACAATATCACAGCGGTACTGGGCTATGACGGTAAGGTCGTAGATGCGTATTACGCCGAGGATTCGACGGTGGAGGATTACGCTTTCGTGGTTAACACCTCCACTATGGTTTCAAAAGAAGCCGCCGATTACGGCAAGACCTACTATACAGCGGAATTAATGTATGTGGACGGTACGAGAAAGACCTATAAAATCACAGAGGATCCGACCCAGTACAGGTGGAGGCTTGTAAGATATTCACTTGTAAATGACGATACGGTTGCGCTGCTGAGCCAAAGCTATATAACACCTACTGAAATGCAGATAGACAGGTATGAGAAAAAAATAGGCCCGAGCTATATAACCGATAACATAAAGATATTCAATTATACAGATTCCACCGTAAAGCTTCTGAAATGGACGGATATACCAGACGGGATGCTGCCGGCCGGAAAGGTTCAATTCATTGGGACAACCGGGGATTTTGGAGATGTAAACATACTGGTGACAAACGATGTGCTGAATGAACAGTTTAAAAACTATGTCGTCAAGCAGATCCAGGTTCCGGACGGAAAAAGGGTGACACAATATACATACAGTCTTGTAGCGGGCTCCGACCAGTATACATATACATCAAAGGAGGAAATACCGGGTGCTGTCGTAGGCTCTGTGCTAAACATGAAGATGTACAATAATACGGTCAGTTCCTTTAACAGAGTTGCAGACCCTGCAGGAATGGGATGGTTTGTTCAGGCAATAGACAGTAAAAGGATAAAGATGAACGACTGGATTTATATGTTCAGTCCCGATGTTTCCTTCTATGTAAAAGATTATTCTGGAAATCTCACCTCCAAAAGCTTAACGGATATAACGGTGGGAACGGCAGCTTCCTACGGCAATATAAAGATATATTGCGACAGGCCTTTAAACAACGGAGGAAAAGTTGTGGCAATTGTATTCAGTTTAAATTGATACAGTCAAATTTCGTTCAGGTTTGTCATGGATCACTCCAAAGGCGGGTGGGGGACCATACGGCTGAAAAATAAAAAACGGTATAAAAGCCGTTTTTTATTTTTGTGGAAAAACTGTATAAATTTAACGTTTTTACTAATAATAAGATTAAATTTATTTTAATAAATTAAAAAACAAGGAGGATTATCTGAAATGAAAAGATTAGCTGCAGTATTGCTAACAGTGGCATTAGCCGTGAGTATTACGGCATGTGCAAATAATAAAGCGCCGGGAACAAGTACATCGACTGTAACGCCTTCACCTTCTACGTCAACTACGGCACCGACTACGACGCCGTCCACGGGAACGGCAACAAAGTCGCCCGGAACAGCCACGCAATCGCCGTCCACATCAACTTCGTCGGCGACCACAAGCTCCAAATAACGGAGGCACCGCTAAGATTAAGGCAATCCACATGTTTTGAAGCAGTGTTCATAATGGGGACATTCCGCAAGGGGTGTCCCTTTTATATAAATAATTTATAAGCGATAACCGTAAAAATAGCGGATACACATTGATTTTATGCAACTATTAATATACAATAAGCTTATAAATTACATTTTGGCAGAGTAGATTTTTGCGCGTTAAGTGCCAAAAGGACGGGAAGTTGCCTTTTGGACGAAAAACACACTGTGTTTGCGGTGCAGATTTCGCATTCCGCTGCCACAAAAAGGGCATGACCTCTTTTATGTGGCTTTTGTTAACATAATTGGGGCATTTTTTGTTTTTCTCTTTAATTAATTCAAATTATGCACCCGCAACTATTATAGGAGGTGGTGCATGATGCACGGCAAAATCAGAAAAATTATGCTGATAAGTTTGTTTGTTTCCTTTGAAATCATTTTAACAAGATTCCTTTCTGTGGAAAGTCCCATTGTCAGAATTTCCTTTGAATTCATTCCTATTGCTCTTTCGGCCATCCTGTTCGGACCCGCAGCGGCTGGAGGTGCGGCTGCGGCCGCCGATGTCCTGGGAATGCTGATATTTCCGAAGGGTGCCTTCTTCCCGGGCTTTACCATTAGCGCCTTTATTTCGGGCTTCCTTTACGGAGCGATATTGTACAAAAAGCAAATAACACTATGGAGGGTCTTTATTGCGGTGCTTTCGGTAAATGTGGCGTGCAGTCTGACGCTCAATACCATCTGGCTGGTGATTTTTTTCCATAACGGGGCCTATGCCACTCTGATTGCCAGGTTGATGAAATGTGCTGTTTTTCTGCCGGTACAGACTTTGATGATATATTTTATCTGGAGATATGTCGGCAGCTTTATAAAAGGGACATTTAATAATACTTTAGGCAGTAATACATAAAATATAAACGAAAATATTATTCCGTTTTATTTAAGACATTTTATTGCAGGTTACGTATCTTAATATAAATAAACAAAATAGGAGTGGAAATATTGAAAAACAGATATCTTTCATTAACTGGTTTAATACTGATATTCGCAGTGTTAACTCTCTCGGCGGGCTGTGGTGTGAGAATTAACGGAAAAGAGTATGAGTTTTATAGATCGGCCCGAAGCGAAAAAAATAATAATATTTTTAATGCCATCGGAGGAGAAAATTCCGGAAAGCAGGAGCTTTCTCAGGATAACCCCCAAGGAGGGCAGTTAAAGGTTTCGACGGGAGCCGGCAATATACGCATTGAAAAAACGAATAGTGCGAAAGTTGATATCAAGGCGGACAAAAAGGTCAGGGGAGCATCCGACGAAAGCAAGAAAACCATATTGGATAATATGGTGGTATCTATTGAAAAGGACGGAGATATACTGGAAGTCGCGGTAAAAACCAAGAGCGGAGAGGATTTCTGGGATTGGCAGAAGAGCAACTACAAGGCGTACCAGATAACCATGAACCTGAGTCTGGAGGTTCCGGAAAGTATAAAAACCATAAATGCAAATACCGGCGCCGGCAATATAAATATTAAGGACATGACTGCGGAACTGGAACTCAGCACAGGAGCGGGAAACATAGAGATAGACGATACCTCGGCTGTCGGAGACTGCAAGCTCAGCACCGGGGCCGGCAATATTGATTTTGACGGCAGGATTGATGATATAAGTTCCTTCGATATCTCCACAGGGGTTGGAAACGTTACGTT
>JAEWSZ010000223.1 GCA_023397905.1 Bacillota bacterium
ACAGGGAAACTTCTAGTGTTCACATCTCAGTTCTCTGGTTTTTTGGTTTTTCCATTTTCTGTCTTGATTTGATATAAGAAAAGGGCGCCACTCATGATTGCTTTGCTTGTAAGTTTGAGTCTTGTCAGAGTGAAGGTGTTGCCCTAATAAATCGACGAAAAAAGGGCTTCCACTTTTCACAGTGGAAGCCCCGAAAAGGCTTGGATTTACTTGCTTTTTAAGCAATAAATCTTTTTTACCTTTTGTTTTTTGAGCTGGTGAGAGGAATTGAACCTCCAACCTGCGGTTGTTCGTAAGGTAGTATGAATACATTTATTCTCCCATCAGCCAGTGCAGCAGGTTAACTTGCCTGATACCCTCGAAATTCGAGCCTGTTCCGATTTCATCAAGTGTCAGAAGTAGTTTAGGATGGTTGTCCGGTATTTTTTTAAGCGGTGCAAGCTCCCGTGCTAAAGTGGCCGCATCCAAAACTGAGGCCGATACCTGATAGTATATGCACCCATCCATGTCGGAGGCTACGAAGTCAATCTCGCTTTCCAGCATCTTCCCAATATTAACTTTATATCCTCTGCGCTGTAATTCTAAATAAACCACATTTTCTATCAAATGTCCGATATCCGACTCTACACTTGATAAAAGCATATTTCGTATGCCTGTATCGACAATATAGTATCTACCAAGCGTTTTCAAGAGCTGACGACCTTTGATATCGTAACGATCTGCCTTGTACAGGATGTAGCTGTCCGTGAGTGCTCTCAAATAGTTATCAACCGTATTTACTGAAATCCTTCTCCCGGAAGAATTAATGGTATCGCTTATTTTCTTCGTTGAGATAGGGCTCCCAATGCTACTCGCAACAAATCTTACAATGCTCTCCAGTAGTGGGATGTCGGTAATACCTTCTCTCTTGGCAACGTCTTTTACAAGAATGGTATTATATATCCCATCTATAAACGGGGTCACCGCAGAGTTGCTGCGTTCAAGCTGAGCTATATACGGGAATGACCCGAAACGCAGGTAATCACTAAAATTTTCCCTTAAGCTTTTTCCGTTTCCGACCTGGGCGGCACAATACTCCTTAAACGACAAAGGGAGCATTTCAATGGTTATATAGCGCCCTGATATGAGCGTAGCAAGCTCTCCAGAAAGCATATAGGCATTTGAGCCGGTTATATATACATCCACATTAGGCTTGATATAGAGGCTGTCAACGGCCTTTTCATAACCCTTGCAATTTTGTACTTCATCAAGAAAGACATAGGTGTATTTGCCTTTCTGCAGACGTTCCTTAACGTATCCATACAAAGCCTTATAGTCCAAAAGATGTTCATAATCAATATCTTCCAGATTGACTGAAACAATTTGATCGTCAGTTACTCCTGTGGATTTGAGGTAATCAATGTATAACTCAAACAGCGTTGATTTTCCGCATCGGCGTACCCCGGTTACTACCTTGATAATATTCTTCTCTCTGTTTGCAATTAGCTGATTTAAATACTCTTTGCGTTCAATCATGGCTTACACCTTCCTTTTATGCCCATTATATAGTAACAAAATAAGAAAGTCAAAGTTTTTTCTCTGTACAGAAAAAACTTTGACTTTCGACATATTTTTTTCTAAATATCTAAAATTCAGTTCATGTCAGCGAAGTCACTCCGTCAATTCAGCTGTAACAAACATATCTGCGTCTGTAATATAATTTTCGGGAACAATGTTGAAGCGCCTCACATCAAGGGAATAGATATAATCGTTCTCGATATGGTATGTCGTTCAATTCTTTCGCCGCCTTTGTTCTTCCATCTATCAGTTTCTCGGCATCCTTCGGAATAGCCCAAACACGACCGAGGCGATAAACACCTGGGATACGGTCTTTGTCACAGAGTATTTCAACTCTGCGCTGTATGAGACCCCATTCTATTGCTTTATCCTTCGGTGTTACATAATCCATAGCAATAAACTCCTGTCGAAGTATGTCAGCATTATTACACATCTCTCAAACGAACAATACAAGATTTATTATCCTTTTACTGGATACGGAACTTACATCAGCGCTTGTCACTTTACTCGCTATGAATGAACAATAAAAACCGTGCAGTCATTGAAACTACACGGTTTTTTCATGGAGCTGGTGAGAGGAATTGAACCTCCAACCTGCGGTTTACGATACCGCTGCTCTGCCATTGAGCCACACCAGCATATATATCTGCGGGGCTTCCGTCTGCACTGTGCTATTCGTGCCGGAAGATTTTTGAGTCCGCAGTCAATATTTTAACACTATTTTAGATGTAATTCAATCAAAATCCGCAAAGAAAATTAAGTTTCACCGGTTTTACCGACATATATTACGTATATGCCACAATACATACGGTTTTCGGCTTGCCCGGATAAATCCGTATCTTCTTAAAGCTTTACTGTCTCAGCGCCAGTCATGCCGGCCAGCTTGCCGTTTATTATCACCGAAAGTGGCCCGTGCCCGCCGCATATAATACATGGTTTGCCGTTGGCCTTCCCCAATTCCTCTCCAAGCGCAATGGTCTGCTTCCTCATTTCGGTGGCCTTTGCAGAATCGGAGTTAACACTCCTCATCAGATATGGGGCCAGAGAGTTGAATTCCGCCCTCTCCGGGCTGAAACCGCTTATATTCACAAGAATGTCACCCGTAAATAATATTCCGTATTTTCTGCAAACGAAAATCATCTCCCCATATACATGCCCCCCACTGCCTTCAAGCACCTCAAATTCAAGATCCCCTATGGAAAAATCCCCTATATGTAAAAGATCTTTGTGGTTATCGGGCGTGCCTTCGTCAATATATTTAAACCTGTCAGAATCAGGCGGAATGTAGCCTGAAATGATCCGGCTCAGCTTGCTGTAACCCAGCCCGATGTCATTGCCTTCCCGGTAATCCCGGATTCCCATATATTGACGTGTCAGATTGTCCGCACTCTTCCTGTTGAGGCATATGTCCGCCCTTTCCAGTCTGGATAAAAGGCCGCAATGGTCCACATCCGCATGGGAAATATATATTCTTTTGATCATTTGCTCCCAATTTTCAAACAACTTGCCGAAGATCTCCGCCATTTCACCGAAATATATGGTATATCCGGTATCCACCAGCACAAGCTCTTCATCCGTTGCAAGAACATATGTGTTGCTGCCGCAGGGCGGCTGAATGCTGTACAGGGAAACGGCCTCACTTATCTGGACCTTTTCAATATCAGCCCTGAAATTATTGCCCCGGTGCCGGCTTATAAAATATGCGAATCTTTTGACATAATCAAATACCTTGTGGGGATCCTCCCCTATTTCCTGCTGTATCTGCATGATCCTGTTGGATTCGGATATAAACTCCATGGTAGTTTCGGTGCTCAAATGCATAAGCTTCTGCATTTCATTAGCCAGGCGTATATAGAAAATAGTATTGTCCAGACTGTTTTCCGAATCGTCATAATCGGTTATGTCGATCTGATAAATTTCACTGATATCGTCAAGCAGCATTTTAATGATTTCCGGATTTTCAATAAGCAGACCCATTTTAAAATCCTGGTAACCCGAATTATTTGAACTGGCATTGATATATGAAATGTTTATGCCGTACCTGTCTATTATTCTTAGAATGGGCAAAACCGCCCCATGTACATCAGGTATCTTTACGTTAACCACTACTACTCTGGTTTCGGAGATTTTGTCATTGAGATAACCTATACGGCCCAATTCCTCCGCAATTTTCACAAGCTCACCGTCTCCGGCCTCCACATCGATAAACAGCGTATGAAGGTCCACGGCCTTGTTATAGCTTACGCGTACAATGTTTCCATTGTGCCTGGCGATTATTTTCGAAGCAAGCAGAAACGCTCCTGTTTTATCCGGCATATTTGTGACATATGTCTTCCTGGGCACAACACCCCTCCTCATATCAACCTCTGTTACATATGCATTGCCCTATTATATTATACCGCCCAGGAGCAAGTTTCAACCCAGTTTTTCGAGAAATTCGGAGCCTTTTTCAACGCAGCCCACACAGGAAAGTTTTTTCAGCTCTTTTATGTTGCCGCAGTCCAGAGCTCCGGCTTGTTTAAGAAAATATTCCTCAAGTTCCTCCTGCTTTTCCGGATATTTGCGGCCGAGTATATATTTCGCGGCAAAGTAAGCCCCGCACATACCTCCCGGCGCCCTTCCGCCTCCATAGCTTCCGAAGGCCTCCACAAGGTCCTCCTCTATATCAAAATCCTCTTTAAAAGCGCTGATCACAGACTGGGCGCAGTTCATTCTCTGACAGTCCCGGCCGATATAATTGTTTTTTGCTTGAATTGCCGACATAATAACTCCTCCGATCTTTTATTTTACACATAATTCTTACATTTCAATATGTGTATCTAATATCCCTATATTCTTTCAAATGCCTTAATCAGCTCCGCATAAATCTATTATAAATAACGCGCCGTACATTTGTCAATCCATATATTCAAATATTACAATATATGTTATGAATTTTTGTCGCCCAAGGTTACACATTCCGGATATATTATCTGGTTCCCAATTTTTGAGCGGCCTGCTTTGAGTCCGGAAGAAAAAGAATATTCCCGCCTTTGTTGCTTTCGTATATGAAGTCCTTAAGGCTGTTACTTGTATATTGTGAAAAATCACCCACAATGGCTATCTTCATATTATAATTTATAAACTTTTGCAGTATCTCGCCCGCAAGCCTGGTTTTCAGATCAAAAAACTCCTCGCATATGGCGGATTTATTTAATATCACCCGGTCACAGCCGGATTCATACCTTACTGTACCTATAAAGTCCAGAGCGGACTGTACGTCGGTAATCAATATTTCATCACTGTCCACAAGGGCAATTTCATTATTATTCTCTCTTATTGAAGTTATTTTCATATTTTTTGATCCGTCCTTATCAAGTCTTCTTTCATTAACCAAGTTTTTCTTTTGCCTCAAGTCTTTATTCACTCAGCCAGCAATTTTTCCACTTCATCCCTTGGCAATGGCTTTGAAAACAGATAGCCCTGCATTTTATCGCATTCGTATTTTATCAGGTAATCCAGCTGTTCCTGCTGCTCGACGCCTTCAGCCACTACAGAGATCCCCATTGACCGCCCCATATCTATAATATGTCGTGTTATTATTCTATTTTCTTCATCTAATGATACATTATCAATAAAGCACTTATCAATCTTTAAAGTGGAAATAGGCAGCTGTTTTAAATAGCTTAATGAGGAATAGCCTTTTCCGAAATCGTCAAGCGCTATTCCGATCCCCTTTTCCCGCAATGCTCTCAGCTTTTTGTAAACCGCCTCAAAAGATTCTATCAATATTGTTTCGGTTATTTCCAATTCCAGAAAACGGGGATCCAGCTCAAACTGTTCCAATATTCTGAGCACCTTGTCATTGAAATCCGACTGAAAAATCTGGATGGTTGAAATATTTACAGACATGGTCAGATCACTGTACCCATTCCTGTGAAGGTTTTTTAAAAATTCACAGGCCCGTATCAACACCCATTCACCCAATTGGATTATCAAATGGGTATCCTCGGCAATTTTTATAAATTTCATAGGCGAAACAAATCCCAGTTCCGGACTTTTCCATCTTATCAGGGCCTCAAGTCCTGTTACCCTGTTGCTGGTGAGATCAAGCTGCGGTTGATAGTACAGTTCAAACTCGTTGTTTTCCATAGCCGTATGCAGATGCTTCTCTATGATCATCCTCTCGGCAAAATCCTTATTCATATAGGTATCATATACTATGTGGGTATTTCTGCCGCTTTCCTTGGCCTTATACATGGCAATATCAGCCGACTTGATCAGTTCCTCCACTGTCCGGCCATGTTCGGGATAAATTGCTATTCCCAGGCTAAAGCTGATATGAAGCGCAATATCCTTTACATAAAATTCCTCTTTAAAATCGCTCAGTATATCCGCCGCCATGCCCTCGGATCTATCCTGCTCAAAACCTTCTGCAAGTATTATAAATTCGTCTCCGCCCAGCCTGTACAGGGTACAGTCCCGGTACAGCTTCTCCGACAGTCTTTCACTGGCCGTTTTGATCAATAGGTCGCCGAATTCGTGGCCCATTGTGTCGTTTATGTACTTGAAATTGTCCATATCAATGAACAACAGAGAGCTTCTTCCTACATTATTTTTCGAAAAGAGCCTGTCGGAATCTTCATAAAGCGAGCGCCTGTTGGGCAGGCCGGTCAAAACATCGTGAAACGCCAGGTAGTTGTACTTTTCTTCGCTTTCAGTCAGGCTTTTCTGCATTGAGGATATCTCATTCAGCTGGTTTTTAAGCTCGTCATCCGAAGCGACCAGCTCCTCATAGGTTTGGGTCAGCTCCTCGTTGCTTGCTGAAAGCTCCTTTCTCATTTTCCTGATTTTCTTTATGTACACCAGCAGCATAACAAGAAAAGATACCAGTATCAGGAAAATCAGTGTTACCCCTAAGACAAGATATTTGTAGGTCTCAAAAAAGGAAAAGGGTTTATTTATTATCTCCGAACCTTTGGGAAGTCTGTCAAAAGGTATATTGAATCTCTTCAGCTGCTGATAGTCAAAGGCTGTTACCGTGGCTTTGGGAGTGGCGATATCAATATTATTGATATTTTCCCCCTTAAGTACTCTCAGGGCTATTTCCGCCGCATAGCTGCCGCACAGCTTACCGCTGAGCATATCACCGCCGGCTGCGCCTCTGTCCATACCGAAATCGTACAGGTCATATAGGGGCACCGTGCTGTTTCTGCTGACTTCTCTGGTTACGGTATTGGTATCTATGATTTCTCCTGCCACATCACGGGTATATGTGGTAAGGAGCAGCATATCGTCCTCCTTCAGCTTTCCCACGGTTTCCAGCAGATTATTGAAGGTCAGATCATTCAAAGGTATGATATTCAGCTTGGGATCCATTTCCTTTATTTTATCAGTAACCAGTTTTCCCGTGGATATTCCGCTCTCAGAATTGTCAAAAATCAAATAGACATTTTTTATGGAAGGATTTATATTCATTGCTATTTTGATCGTTCCGGCAGGATCTATTTCTTCCTCCACACCGGTCACATTTTCATACCGCCCTTCAATCCTGGACACAAGCTCCTGGTTGACGCCCGAAAATACAATTGGGGCATTTGAAAAAATATCTTTTCTGTAGTCCATTGCAAAAGTCAGAGCGATATCGTCCGTGGTGATTATTAAATCAATTTTTTTGTCCTGATACTTATATTTATAATAATCATATAAATGACTGAGATTATTTAGACTCGGGAAATTTTTCCAATCCATATACTCAACATAAAGGTTAAAGTTATCGTTGGATTTATCCATTTCTTCAACTATGCCTGAATTCTGTTCCCTGGTCCATTCAAGCCCTTCATGATACGAATGCAGGACAAGGATATTCTTTTGCTGCTTTATTTGGTACGCATATGAATTATTAATTGCCGTCAAAAAAACCGCAAATGCAAATACTGCTAATAAAACCCTCCTACCAAATTTTACTATCATGAATTCTACCTCAAGTCCATAAAAATTAAGTTTAAAAGTATTCTGGCAAAACGGTATTAACATATTGATGTAGCTGGATTTATTTATAATTTTATACCAAAATCTACATATTTTCAACATATATATCCATATATCGAGTACTTTTTGTAAATTAATTTTTGTCCGAAAAAAATACTAAATATATTCGGGTAAATTCCAAATATCCTAAGTTTTAATATGCTCATTCAATTATTTATAATAGAATAGTATGTATTAATATTTTAATCTTTTCAATTTGTTCAAAGATCGGTTATTATTAAGCTGAAAACAACAGCAGCCGGTTTTGTGAGTACATAAAGGAGGCCATAACATGGTAAAGATCGCAATAATAAGCGCTATGGAAATAGAACTTGCACCACTGTTTGAAAATCTTGCTTCGGACAGCGCATGGATAATAAGAGATAAGAATATTTACATAAACCGGGAGCTTAACCTCTCTATTTACGGAGGAGTACTTGGAGTGGGCAAAGTAAATGCCGCATACCGCACTGCGGAAATCCTGCTGGAATTTTCGCCCGATCTGGTAATAAATGTGGGATATGCCGGAGGAATGAAAGCCGGGGCCTACGGAGGCGATATAGTAATAGGCAATGATTACCGGCAGATTGATTTCCGCGCACTTGTCTCAGGCTATGAGCCCGGTATAGTACCTTTTGCGAAACCCTTTGTAATACCTGAGGAATTCATCAGACTGCTTGAACTGAAAAGCCGCGACTTAAGCTTCAATTATCACGTTGGCCGCATAGCCACAGGCGACTTTTTCCTAAGCGACAGCGACACCAAGAACAAGCTTGTAGCAGATTTTTCTCCTGTAGCCTATGACATGGAGTCTGCTGCAATCGCCCATGTCTGCGCTGAAAAGGGAACGGCCTTTGTGGCTGTGCGCACCTTATCGGACCTGGCGAATGACCATGCTGAAAAAACCATCAAAAAATTAAGCAACAGGGAAGCCAAAATAGAACAAAAGCCCATAAAGCTTGTTTTAAGCGTACTTCGGGATCACCCTACGCTTACGCTCGATTAGCGTCCGAAAAATACAGAAAAATAAAAGTGGGTTTTGCGAAATAAAATGTATTCAATATATGTGAAAATTTCTTTCTTACCAGTCCGCAGGTACAACTTATTCACAGGTACAACTTATTCAATGTGAAGCACATAAAAGGTATGGCGTGCATCGATAGCTGAGCGCATTGCAGGATTTGATTTTAGCTGTTGACAAGGAATTGGTATTTTAGCTGTAAAACAGACAGGAGGTCTGTTTTAGCGAACTATGAGGCCACGGATGGCGAATGTAAGCGACAGCTAAAATATCAAGGCCGAGTCATTACAGATAATTCAAATACTGCACTACGACGAAGCTATTGATGTGCGGTGTACCTTGTGCTTCACATTGGCTGCAGGATGGTACGGGAAGGACCGGTTATAATTGTAATTTCACATATATTGAATTGTTATTTTGCAAAACCTCTTTTAAATGTCCTTAAAAACAGGAAGCAGCTCTTCATCAATGGCAAACAGGTCATGAATCAGAAAATTTGGACTGGGCGCCACATCAAAATATTCGCTGTAGGTATAGCCGTAGCGTTTAAAAATATCATGACATTTATAGGCCATGTCAAGATGCCATTCCGGTTCGGGTGTACGGTGCCCTTCCAGTGCGGAACCGGGGTTGACGGTCCATGCCCCTGTAAGGGACAGCACTCCTATTGAGGCAAAGTATTCAACTCCTGTCAATGTGGCCGGTTTTGGCTCTATCCCCGCCACAAAGCCCGAGCGCACCTTGCCCTTTCCAAAACGCTTTGCCGCATATTCAATGGCTTTTATCCAATGGTCTCTGCCTCCGCACTGGGCAACCTTGCCCGGCAGGATGGCAGGATAATAATTTTCATCCCATATCTCCAGGTTCATGGCAAGTGTGCGGAAGCCCGCCTCTTTGTATTTGTCTATGACGTCAAGGTCCAGTGGTGCGCCTATGACGGCAGTACCGTTGAAATCCTCCAGGCCTGTGGCCTCCTGCACTGCTTCCGCCACATCTATATAATAGTCTACCTCTCTCCTTTCTGGTATGAAGCCTCCCGTCAGGTTCATGTGCTTCACACCGTCAAGCCTGTATGCGGTGCTGACCGCTTCCGCAATCTGCTTGGGGTTTTTCCAGCCTATGCCTTCCTTTTCGGCGTAGGTATTTTTAGTGGCGTTAATATTGCAGAACAGGCAGTCCTGCCCCTTATCCTTGAGGGCGCATTCGTTGCTGTAAGCTATGGAAACTGTGCTTCCATAGACAGTATCTCCCTGTGAAAAGCCTGCAATGGTATTAAAGAATTTTCCATCGGAGGATTTCAGACCATAGTATTTCGGACGCTTGTCAAAGTCCACGGGAAATATCTCCTTTTGCCCCTTTGTGAGCAAATACTGCCCGCCGTCGTATATCAATTCAAAGGGGGAGCGCCTATCCCATTTGAATGCCACCCTTAACCCTCCCGGAGTTATGTATCCGGTGGGCATCTCAATCCCCTCATGAGTTTCATGGTCCATTTCGAAACACAGGTGGACCTGCTCCTGGTATTCTCCCTCCAGGTCAAGATGTTTGAATATATTGGGATCAACGTTCACTCCCTCAACGCTTACTTCGTTTTTTACCGCCAGTTCTTCATACAGCTTTTGTTTAATACTTTCTTTGCCCATTTTTTCTTACCTCCAATACTTTCTTGTTATAAAAGGTTATCCTGCCCCTGGTAGGATAACCTTACTTGCCGCCTGATTCTTTTACCGCGTCGTTAAAAAACCCCGGATCATACCATGCGTCAACATCCACTACCTTATCCGCCAGCTTATTGTCACTTAAAAATTGTGCGACGCTTTTCAGACTGTTCAAAACGTCCTGGGTCGCTTCGATCTCTGCGGAATAATTGGTAAGCTCCGGATAAACCAGATCGAGTACTTTTTCGGGGGTACCGGATTTTATCAGCAGCGTACGCAGATCCCCCGGATTTTTTTCCGCATATTCCTTGCCTCTCACCAGAGCTTTTAAAAAGGCTTTTACAACCTCAGGATTTTCTTTAACAAACGAGGCATTAAAAATTGTGGCAGTGGAATTCAGCCAATCGGGATGGCCTTCGGTGCCTCCTATCAATTCGCCCAGTCCCTGAGAAGCCAGCGTATGCGCCTGGGTTCCGCTGACCACGATACCGTCCACGCTCTTTGAAGCCAGCGCCGAAACGGCGTCTTTGGCCGTCATATTTACAAATTGGATATCGCTGACTTTAAGCCCTGCATCCTCCAGCATCAGATAAAGCACTCTCTGCATGTATGACCCTATCTGGGTTGCAACTCTTTTGCCCTTTAAATCCTTGATGCTTTTATATCCCTTATCCGGCTGAGCCACAAGATAGGTGGGAGCATCTGCCAGATAGCCTCCGACCAGCACCGTATCCACTCCGCTCGCCTTGGAAACCAGGGCCGGCACATCTCCTATGCCGCCCGCGTCAAGGCTTTTGCTTGCCAGAGCCGCGTTGATGGCAGGTCCGGCTCCTGTAAAGGGCAGTATCTCAATTTTTGCATTCACCTTTGACAATTCTTCTTCAAAATATCCCTGCTCCTGTGCAATTCCTATTACGCCTGTGGCAACTCCCGAGCCCTGATCTACAAAACCATATCTTAGATTGCGTACAGGTCCTCCTTTGGCAGTTGCGGACCCATCCGCTGCTCCTGTTGCGGCCGCCGTACTTCCGGCTGAGGCCGATCCGTCCGCCCCGCTGTTTGAGCCGCTATCCCGGTCCTGTGAGCCGCAGCCTCCCAGAAGAACCGTAAACAGAAGAATAAATGCCAGTATTAATTTTGTTTTTTTCATAATCATTACCCCGTTTCAATTTTTGTTTGTTGAATTATCTTGTTTCCATTTAAAATTTTATATCCTGGAGCGCGCTAATTCTGAATCTATTAAATAATGTAATCCATAAGCTCTGTAATTTCCCCGAAAAACTCCGTGTAGATACTTCTTCTGATCTGTGAAAATTCATAGCTGGTCCTGTCCCTGGGTCTTGGAAGCTCCACCTTTATTATTTTTTTTATGGCTGCCGGGCGGTTTGTCATAATAACAACCCTGTCGCCTAAAAAGATCGCCTCGTCTATGTCATGGGTCACCAGCAGCATGGTTGTGGCCTCCTTTTCCCAGATCTTAAGAATTTCCTGCTGAAGCTGTATCCTTGTGAGTGCATCAAGGGCTCCAAAGGGTTCGTCCAGCAACAATACCCTGGGATTGTGGACAAGCGCCCTTGCAATAGCGGCACGCTGGGCCATTCCTCCCGAGAGTTGATGGGGATAGGCTTTTTCAAAACCCTTGAGTCCCACCAGCTCGATATGCTCATTGATCAGCTTCTGCTTTTCCTGATCAGACAGGTTGTATAAGCCGAATGCAATATTGTCCTTTACCGTCATCCAGGGCATGAGCCTGTGATCCTGAAAAATCATACCCCTGTCAATTCCCGGTTTGCTTATTGCCCTGCCGCCCAGAGTCACAGTCCCACTGCTGCAGCTTTCAAGTCCGGCGACTATGCGGAGCAATGTACTCTTTCCGCAGCCGCTGTGCCCTACTATACTTATAAATTCACCGTTTTTTATACTCAGGTTTATATCATTGAGTACACTTACACCGGTGTTGTTGACCTGGAATTCCTTGTACAGATGTTCAATTGAAAGATCTTCTTTTATTTCGGACATATTGCCTCCCCCAAATGCGTATCCGCCGCCTTATTTTTTCCATTTCAGAATATGTCTGGTCAGCCTGCGCAGAATAAAATCAAGCAGCCACCCCACGACGCCTATTATGATCATATCCACGATAAGCTCGCTGGATCTCATCAACTGCTGGGCATTGCTGATACGGTATCCGAGGCCTTCGCTGGAGGCCAGCATTTCAGCCGCAACCACCGACATCCACGCCATGCTGACTCCCAGCCTGAGTCCCACGAAAACAAAGGGAACCGCGGACGGAAAGTAGACTTTCATTATTAAGTCCCGTTTTTTAATGCCATATAAACGAGCAACCTCAAGATAACCTCTATCCGTATTCCCGATTCCGTCTATGGTATTGAGCAACACCGGAAAGAAAGCTCCTTTTGCAATTAAAACGACCTTTGAAACATCACCCACCCCAAACCACAATATAATTATTGGAAGCCAGGCCAGGCCGGGAATCTGGCGGATCCCGTCAAATATGCCCGAAAAGAATTTATTTGCAAAAGCGGATATGCCCATTAAAATACCAAATGAAAGTCCTGCAGCACATCCGAAAAAATACCCTCTCAGCACTCTTGACAAGCTTACCGACAGGTCTGAAAGCAAAATGCCCGAGTTTATCTGATCCGCCAGATTAATTACAACCGATTTGAGCGAAGGTATAATCATGGGAGGAAATATGTTCAGAACCGATACCACCTGCCAGAGTATCAAAAGTATCAACGGAAACGAAATTGATATCAATAGGCTGAAAAAGCCCTTTTTCTCCCATAGCGTCCTCCGGCCCCCCTTATTTTTCAGAAGTCCGGCAGGCAGGCGTTCAGCTGATTCATTAAATCCTTCCATGTGCATTACCTCATTTCTGTAAACTACAATTATTTATGATTAACTTTACATAACTTATAATTTGTATCTGATTTTGGATTTGAATTTATATAACAGATAATTTGCATCTGTTTTTATACAATAAATACATATTTACTATGTATTTATTGGGAGACAATTCTAACGTTTTTTATTTAAAATTTATTCTTTTTATGATGCGGAAATAATTGCATTGCAGTATTCTTCCAGATGAGCGAATATACCTGATACTCCCAACAGGCTTCTGCCAGAGATAATTCTTTCTTCTATTGGAAGCGTTATGTAAAGGATCGGAATGTGAAGCTCTTCCGCTATATTCTTTTCCAGCTGGCTTCCCAGAATTATTTCAGGAGAAGCCTCCCTTATCTTTTCGGCTATCTTTTTGCCGTCCTCGGAATAGAAGAATTCCGTATTCTTGCCAAAGCCTTCGGAAATCAAGGTCCTTCCGGATTCGCTTACACTGTCCGTAACGATGACGGTTTTTACTATCTGTCCGAAGTCCTCTTCAAGAAATTTTCCCAGTGGAAGGGTAATATGCGAAGGCCCTACCAGCGCAACTTCTTTCTGGATATGGTGCCTGTAATAGTATGGGGCCAGTTTTGACAGATAGTACTGGTATCTATTCCTTTTACTCAGCTTTACAGCTTCTATGGTCCCGCGTTTGTGTTCATAGGCCGAAGCCAGCTTATCCAGTATTTCTTCGATCCCTTTAATGCCGTAAGGCAATTCTTCCATATACACATACGGGGTTTTGTACTTCCCCTCCAGATAACGTGCTATTTCCAGCCCCCAGTCTGTAAAGACCACATTCAGGCCCGCATTTCTTACCTGTTTCCAGTTTTGCACGGAGCTTTCGTAGCCAAACAGTACATTGGACTTCAAACCTGCCTCTCCGGCAAGTATGCCCAGTTCTTCCAGATTGCCCTCCCAATAGGGATCCAGACCCGGAGATATTCCAAAAAAGTTAATCAATTCTCTGCCAACAGCCTCTCCGGAGCTATCGAGCTTATCCAGCCCGTCTATTATGCCTTTGGCAACTTTTATATAGGCGTCGAAGCTATGCCCTTTAAAGCCCGGAGTGCTTATATTTATTACCGGATACCCCTGTTCAACCGCCTCCTTGGTCATAGCACCTATATCGTCGCCCACTATTTCGGGTGCACAGCCGCTGACGACC
>JAEWSZ010000065.1 GCA_023397905.1 Bacillota bacterium
TTTGTGAATTCGGCGCTTTCCTTTCTGTAGCTGTCCAGCAGCCCTTCCTTGTCCGATCTGCCCGTCCTTATGCAGTCGTCTCCGGATAAAAGGTCGATGAATGGTCTGCCACCTTCCTTATATGGCGGCAGGAACTCAAACTTACCGGCATAATCTCCGGCTATTCTGAAAAGCAGCTCGATACCCGTATCAACGGGCAGCACTCTGCTATAGTCCGTAATGTGTATCTGGACTCCCTGGCATTTTTCATCTCTGAATTTGGAAGCGGTGGGCTTGAAATGTACCGGCCTGAAAAGAACTCCCGGGAGTTTCTTCTCATTCATGGCATCTGCCAGCCGCTGTGCATCTATAAACGGTGCGCCGATTATTTCAAAGGGACAGGTGGTGCCTCTCCCCTCCGAAAGATTGGTGCCCTCAAAGAGGCAGGTCCCCGGGTAAAGCAGCGCCGTATCAAACCGAGGGATACCCATTGTGGGCATCACCCAGCGGCGTCCCGTATCAGGAAACTTCATTTTCCTGTCCCAGCCCTCACAGGGAATTACATGCAGGTCACATTTCAGCTCCAGCTGCGAATTAGCCATAATGGCGAATTCCCCTATTGTAAGGCCATACCTCATGCACAGCGGATATGCCCCCACAAAGGATTGAAATTCACTTTTTAGTATGTTGCCCTCCACGGTCACGCCGTCCAACGGATTTATCCTGTCCAGTACTGCGAATTCCTTATTGTATTTTGCGCAATCCTCCATGGCATAGAGCATGGTATTTATAAAAGTAAAATATCTTGTACCTACATCCTGTATATCATACACAATGAGGTCTACAGTGTCCAGCATCTCTTCCGTAAGCCTTTTGGAATCCTTCCTGTAAAGACTGTAGACAGGCACATTGGTATACCTGTCATTGTAGTTGTCCACCAGTGCCCCTGCTTCAATATCGCCCCTGACGCCGTGCTCCGGCGAAAACATTGCGGTGAGCCCGTATTTATTGTGCAGTATGCTTATTGCAGAATTGAAATCATTATCAAGTCCCGAAGGAGAGGTGATGAGTCCAAGCCTCTTTCCCCTGAAAAGACTGTCGTATTTCTCAATGCATTCGATACCGTTTTTAACCATCTTCTCCACACCTCTTGCCTTTATAGTGAATCCTTTATGACCTTCATTGTCTCAGGAGCGATGGCAAAGCATTGGGCCCTTCCCTTCCTGGCCTCGATCCCTCTGACCCTGCTGAGATGCGTGTAGTATTCCAGGTATGGAAAGGACTTGCTTCCCGTGACGAACCAGTGGGTTGCCGCGGCTTTCTGCCAGAGCTCGAAGCCTTCGGTAATATCCATGTAAATATACGGCTTAAAGTCTACCGCATCCTCCCAGTTCTCGGCATAATACAGCCTGGAAGCAAAGAATGCCGGATTGGAGCGCTCAAAAAACGGATTCCCCGCAAAAAAGCGCGCATCGTTTACTATTTTGTGAGTATTCATGTGGTCCTTGTGCATGCTGTTTTTGAAATGGGTGATTATCACGTTGGGCTTCACTTCCCTGATAACGTCGCATACCTGGTAGCGTACCACTTCATTGTCGGGAAGCTCTCCATCGGGATAATCAAACACAATTGCCCTGCCGCCCAGCATCTGTGCAAAGGTTTCGGCCTCCCGGACCTTCTGCGCGCGGTAATCCGCCAGTGATTTATCCGCAGGCGCTCCCTTCTCTCCCGCCGTAAGCGCCAGAGTGACAATGCTGTCTCCTCTCAGGGAATGTGTGGCAAGAACGCCTCCCGCAGTGAGCTCCATATCCCCCACATGCCCGCCAATTGCTAAAATAGTCAATTTCGTATCGCTCATTTTCATAAACCTCCGCTTCTATATTCTGAAAACTGCTCTTAAGATTTTCTCCTGAATTCTGCTAAATTTCCTTCCTCATCACCGCAAACTCTTTTACCGTCTCAAAGCCCGCCTTTTTGTATATATTGATGGCCGGGTTTTCCGAGCCGGTATACAGCGACATATACCCTGCGCCTACGCCGATAAATGCTTCGCACAGCTTGAAAAACAGTATGCTTCCAAGCCCGTGCCCCTCGTGCTCCGGATGGACGCCTATTCCGGCAAAGTAGCCCCGGCCTGATTCCTGCCGGATCACCGGTCCGGCAAAGCCCACCGCTTTGCCGTTTTTAGCCGCAATGACGACGGGTATCCCCTTTTCGGTGCACTCCTTTATTTCCCTCTGCCACAATAAATTGTCAAAGCCTTTGAGCATTTCCTCCACTCCGGAATGTCTTGCGGCCTCAAACAGCGCCACCTCATAGCCGTTGCCTGCCGCAGCTTTCTCTTTTGCAAGGGCGGATTCCGGCATTTTAAACAGCGACAGGTCAAGGTACATTGCGCATTCCCGCGCCCGCTCCTTATATCCGTTTTCCAGCAGATTTCCGTGAAAACAACTGCCGGCAAATGCCCCAGGCGCGTTGTTATGTTCATGCTTGGGCGTACCCGGGATATACCAGGGCAGCATCATTGGATTGAAAAACAGGATTTCCGACCTGGTTTTTCCCAAGTCCCTGAAGGAATCCTCCAGGCAGTCCAGCAGAGCTCTAAAATTATCCGTATTCCTGTATTGCCGGTCCAAAAAAATGCATGTGATGTAAGCCGACTTATCTCCCAGAGGAAGGTCATCTCCCGCACATCCGCATGCAAAACCCTTGACTCCCTCCACATCAAGTATGAAGGTATTATCCGGGCTGAAATATTTATTATTCAGAAAAATATCCCTAAAGCTCTTTTCCGTCAATTCCTTATAACCGTCCTGAACTGCCGTGACGTTCCACAATTCGATTATGCCGTCCACATACCTGTTCTCAAATTTTGAAATCATTGTCGGCCTCCATATAAAAATATTTGTTGTAAATATTGGATCAACGTTTAGTCAGTGAGGAAATCCGGCCTGTTTTTAAGCGCTACAGGCTTATCTTTCCCAGAACCGCTTCCCTTGAAGCTCCGGTGACGCCGGGAATGCTGTTTGCCCTGGCCGCAACGGTATAATCCGCCAGCAGCGCAAATGCAACCGCTTCCTTTGCATCGCTGCTGTATCCCAGCTCTTCCTGGGTATATGTCCTGACTTCACCTTTTCCCATTTCTTCCGAAATAAAATCAACCAGCGTTCTGTTATAGCTGCCTCCTCCGCCCAGAACAATATAATCCGCTTTGCATTTCGGTTTTATATATTTTCTGTAAGCCTCGGCAATGGACCAGGCTGTCAGGCAGGTCACGGTGGCTATCCCGTCTTCATTGGACATGTCATGCCGCTTCATATAATCATGGACAAACTCCACATATTGCGTTCCGAACAATTCTCTTCCCGTTGACTTGGGAGGCTCAATATTGAAATATTTCTCCGATTTCAGCAGCTCCAGCATTTCACTGTTCACCGCACCTCTTTCCGCAATTTTCCCTCCGTCGTCATACCGGAGGCGTCCGTTGTACAGCTTCTGTACCAGCCCGTCAATGACCATGTTCCCCGGGCCGGTGTCAAAGGCAAATATCCGGGATTTATCCTCACCGGAGGGTATCACCGTAATATTACCTATGCCGCCTATATTCTGGAGCAGTACATTCTTTTTAGGGTTTCTGTACAGAAGATACTCCGTGAACGGGACCAGCGGCGCCCCCTGTCCTCCCACTGCCATATCGGCCACCCTGAAGTCCGATACACACGGTATCCCGGTCCTGGCCGCTATGACGGCGCCTTCTCCTATCTGAACCGTGTATCTGATATCATAGCCGTCTTCATTTATGAGCCGGGGATTGTGGAAGATTGTCTGCCCGTGGGAGCCTATGAAATCAATATCCGAGGTTTTATATCCCGCCTTCTCTATAATGCTTAAAGCCGCCTGTGCAAAAAGCTCCCCCAGTAAAAAATTCATATAGCCTATTTTATCCACTGTGGAAGTTTTCACATCAA
>JAEWSZ010000066.1 GCA_023397905.1 Bacillota bacterium
AAGGAAGCCTTTAAAATAATGGATGCCGCGCTGGATGCAGGCGTAAATTTCTTTGATACTGCAAACATCTACGGCTGGGGCAAAAATGCGGGGACCACCGAAAGCATCATAGGCCGCTGGTTTGCCCAGGGCGGCGGCAGAAGGGAACGGGTGGTCCTTGCCACAAAGGTGCACGAGGATATATGCGATCCCACCGACGGCCCCAATTCCGCGGCGGGTTTGTCGGCCTACAAGATAAAGCGCCATTTTGAAGGCTCTTTGAAAAGGCTTCAGACCGATTATGTTGAGCTTTACTACATGCACCACATAGACAGAAATGTGACCTGGGATGAATTGTGGCAGGCCTTCGAGGTGCTTGTGGACCAGGGCAAGATATGTTATGTGGGCTCCAGCAATTTTGCGGGCTGGGATATGGCTGTAGCCCAGGCGGAAGCAAAGGCAAGGCACTTCCTGGGAATAGTATGCGAACAGCACAAGTATAATCTGAACTGCAGGCTGCCCGAATTAGAGGTGATTCCCGCAGCGAAAGCCCACGGTATAGGCATTATCCCATGGAGCCCCCTGGACAGCGGACTGCTGGGAAGCAATGCCTTAAAGGCAGCCGGGAGGAGAAGCAGGCAGTCACAGGAGAGAATTGAAAAGCAAAGGCATCAATTGGAGCAGTTCAGCGCACTTTGCAGGGAACTGGGCGAGCGTGAGGACAATGTGGCCCTGGCATGGCTGATGGCAAATCCCGCGGTAACAGGCCCCGTAACAGGCCCCAGAACGCTGGAACAGTTTGAACAATCCCTGAGGTCGGTTGAAATCGTGCTTGACGAAACCGTACTGAAAAGACTGGATGAAATTTTCCCTGGACCGGGAGGAGTGACGCCCACGGCTTATGCCTGGTAAAAGTTTTGATTAAAGTCAATTACTATTGGCTTTCAACCGTAATTGACTTTGGTAATACAATATATTTATATGGTTTATGGCGGTACGATTTCATTGTGTACGAGGTGTTGTATTATATGGGTAATTATATTCTGGCACATGATCTGGGAACAAGCGGCAACAAGGCGACCTTGTATGATTTTGACGGAAAGCTGCATTCAAGCGTGGTATATGCGTACGACACATATTATCCCGGCCCCGGATGCGTGGAACAGGACCCGGCGGATTGGTGGAAAGCGGTTTGCATATCCACAAAACAGCTGATTGAAAAAGCGGGTATAAATAAAAATGAGGTGGCATGTATCACTTTCAGCGCTCAGATGATGGGCTGCCTTCTGGTGGACGGGGAAGGAAATCCGCTCCGGAATTCAATCATATGGGCGGATACGCGTGCTGTGAAGCAGGAGAAATTCATGCAGTCTGTCCTGAGCATGGAGCATGCGTACAAAATAACGGGCCACAGGATCAGCGCCTCCTACTCCGCAGCCAAGATGCTGTGGATAAAGGACAATCTGCCTGAAATATACAATGGAGCGTACAAGTTTCTGCAGGCCAAGGACTATATAATATTCAGGCTCACGGGAAATTTTGTGACGGATTACAGCGATGCGTCGGGTACAAACCTGTTTGATATAAATACCAGGGAATGGTCAGACGACATTTTAAAAGCTGTGGGGATCAGAAGGGACATACTTCCTGACGCACATGCTTCAACGGATATGGCGGGAAGGGTCACGGAAAAGGCGGCCGCCGAAATAGATCTTCTGTCAGGGACTCCGGTAATCACAGGCGGAGGGGACGGAAGCTGTGCGGCGGTGGGCGCAGGGGTAGTGGAACAGGGAAAGGCTTATAATGTGGTGGGTTCCTCCTCCTGGGTGGCGCTTGCAACTGAAAAGCCCATTTACGACAGTGATATGAGGACCTTCAACTGGGTGCATCTGGACCCGGATATGTATTCGCCCTGCGGAACCATGCAGACGGCGGGGTACTCCCTGAACTGGCTTAAAAATACTCTTTGTGATATGGAAGTGATGGAAGCGGGGCAAAAAGGCGTAAATCCCTACGGCATAATCGACAACAGGGTGCTGAATTCACCGCCGGGAGCCAACTCTCTGCTGTTTCTGCCATATTTGCTGGGAGAGCGCAGTCCCAGATGGAACCCAGACGCCAAAGGAGCCTTCATAGGCTTGAAAATGACCAGCACAAAGGACGACATCCTGCGCTCTGTGCTGGAGGGAGTAGGGTACAATCTCAGGGTCATACTTGAGATATTCTATAATTATACGGCAGTCAACGAGGTAACGGTTATAGGCGGCGGTGCAAAGGGAATGGTATGGCTGCAGATACTGGCCGATATCTGGCAGAAGCCCGTTTTGATACCTGAATTTATGGAAGAAGCCACTTCAATGGGAGCAGCCGTATGCGGCGGTATTGGAATAGGCGCTTTTAAAGATTTCAAGGTCATAAATAAGTTCAACAGGGTCAGGAGCCGGATACTGCCGCGGCCTGAATATGCGGATGTTTACAATAAACTATTCGGTATATTCAATGAGACCTATGAGGCACTGAAGCCAATTTACAACAGACTTTCCGGCTTGTAGAATGAAAGGTATGCTTCAGTTTTATTTACAGGCATCAAAAAGTTATAGAAAATTAGCAATTTTTGGAGTATAATATTTCGTTGTAAATACATTATGATATTATTCATAAAACTCAGGTATATAAATTTAAAAGGAAAGCAAGGGAATTGGTAATGGATTTAAAAAGCGGACTTTACAAATTGGACAAAAATATACCGATACCTCTGTACTATCAATTAAAAAAGCTGCTTATTGACGAAATCACCGGCAACCGGCTGAAATTAGGCGACAGCATACCTACGGAGGCTGAGTTCTGTGAGTACCTGGGTATCAGCAGGCCAACCATACGGCAGGCCTTGAGCGAGCTTGTTTCAGAAGGGTATTTGCAACGGCTTAAGGGAAAGGGAACATTTGTATCCAAGCCCAAAATAGACGAGCGGTTTTTCCAGCATCTTCAAAGCTTTAACAACGAGATGGTCCAGAAGGGTCTAAAACCGTCGACACAGGTGCTTGACCTGAAGGTCATAAAAGGTATAGCGGGTATCTGCGAAAAGCTCAATGTGGATGTGGAGGATGAGCTTGTTTATCTGAGAAGAGTGAGATATGCAGATGACGAGCCCGTAGTATACCTTGAAACATACCTTCCGTACAGGTATTGCAGGGGGATCACCGGAGAGGACTTCGTTGACAATTCATTATATTCCGTGCTGGAAGAGAAATACAATATTAAAATCTTCAAGGTCGTAAGAAAGATCGAGGCCGTAAATGCCGATGACAATGTGGCGAAACTCCTTCATATAAAAAGGAATCAGGCCCTGTGTCTGGTAAGGACTACGGCATACACGGAAGATAACATACCTTCGGAGTATTCCATCGCAAGATACCGCGGGGACAGGAACCAATTTACCGTCGAGCTTTACAGAGGCTGACGGAGTCAAAGTATTTATCTTTTTTTATTAATATATGTAATGACAAAAGAACATAAAGAGTTAATAAAATAATAATTATATGACAAAAAAGTAAAATAAAATGTTGGGCAATATAAATAAAGCCTGAATAAGCATTAATTTGCTTATTACATATAACATTATAAATTTTCTGAGAGGGGGTTAATTGTAATTATATCTATTGGTAACACTACAAATTCCTATTTTAGAAAACCGGGAGGAAAAATCATGAAGAAAAATTTAGCTTTCAAAAAAATGGTTGGTCTTACAGCAGCAGTGGCTATGACGGTGACAATGTTTGCCGGCTGCGGAAGCAATACGGACCAGGCAACGCAGAGCACACAGCCTGGCCAGAGCTCGGGAAGCACGGATTTGGCCGGCAGCACATCGGGAACCGCAAGCCTGAAGGGCGAAATTACCCAGTGGGTATGGGGCGATTATGAGAAGAAGGGCGCTGTGGATTTTAACAAGTATTTCCCCGATATTAAAGTAAATTATGTTATGGTTCCCCAGAACGACTACTTCAAAAAATTGCAGACAACTGCCGCTTCAAACGGCGAAATGCCGGATGTGGCAAACCTTGAAATGACGGCAAGAGGAAGTCTTGCAAACCTGGACATATGGGAAAAGCTGGACGCTGCTCCATACAACCTGAACAAGGATGATCTGGTACCTTTTGCACTTCCTATTTCGGAAAACAAAAAAGGCGATGTGGTCTGTGTCCAGATCGATAACTGCGTAGGCGGCTATGCTTATAACCGTGACCTGGCAAAGAAATATTTCGGCACAGACGATCCGGACCAGCTGGAAAAAATACTTACGAGCTGGGACGTATATGTGCAGAAGGGTAAGGAAATCAGTGAAAAGAGCGGCGGAAAGAACTTCCTGTTCGCGGGTTCCGACGACGCTTACTATGCACTGATCGGTTCATATACAAAAGAGCCCTGGGTCAAGGATAAAAAGCTGAATCTGGATACTACGGTACTGCCTACCCTGAAATATGTGGAACAGCTGGTGAAGGATAAGTCTTTGGGCAAATATGTAATGTGGACTCCCGCATGGAACTCATCCTTTGCGTCCAATACTGTCGTTTTCTATGCGGCGCCTATCTGGTTCGTACCTTTCGTAATGAAATCCAACGATAAGGATGCAAGCGGAAAATACGGCCTTATCACACCTCCGAACGGAGGCTACAGCTGGGGCGGAACCGCTTATGGCATTCCAAAGGCAAGCAAGAACAAGGAACTGGCATGGACGTACATCAAATGGTTTACAATGTCCGAGGAAGGAGCCGAGGGTTTCCTGAAAGCACAGGGCGTACCTACCCTGTATTCAAAAGCTTATGAAACGGACCTGTATACAAATGATTCAAACAAGGATCCGTATTTCGGAGGACAGAATATTCTCCAGAAATATATGGAAATAGGTAAGAATCCAAATACACAGACAAGGCCTATGACAGAATACGACGCCGGTATATATGATTCCATCGTAACCGTACTCAGGGCAATGGATCAGGGACTTTCAGCGGATGAAGGCCTGGTAAAGCTTAAAGGGGACGTAGTAAAAAAATTCCCGGAATTACAGCAGTAATGAATATGAGGGAGGGGTTATTTGTGCAATAACCCCTTCTCATAAGATATTCCAACATACATGGTTTCTTTACATTCAACAATATTTATAAAGGTGAAGGTGAGATGATTGGTTAAGAATATAGCTTTCAGGACCGGACAATCAGGCAATGGCATTTCATCAGGAAAAATTAACATAGGAACAAAAATAGCCCCGTATATTTTTATATCTCCGTATTTTTTAATATGGATTGCTTTTACCATATTTCCTATATTGTTTACGTTTTATATAAGCCTGACCCACTGGAACGGGTTTGACGAGAGAGTTTTCGTCGGTTTTCAGAATTATGCCAATTTAATAAAGGATACAAGATTCTACAGCGCTTTGGGCAACACGCTCCTGTTTATGCTGATGATCATTCCCATACAGATTTTCCTCGGAATGATTGTGGCAGCTATGTTAAGCAGCAAAAGAATGATAGCGAAAGACACGTTCAGACTGTTCAATTTCCTGCCCTATCTTACGACGCCTGTGGCTCTCGGATTGATTTTCGGTATTCTTTTTGATTATCAGTTCGGAAATGTCAATGCGGTGCTGTCGTCTTTGGGGTTAATAAAAGAGAATATAAACTGGCTTGGAGAACCTTGGCCGTCAAGAATAATGATAAGCATGATCACTGTTTGGAGATATTACGGCTACACCTCGATCCTGTTTTTAGCCGGTATAACCAACATAAATCCCGAGTTGTATGAAGCGGGGGATATCGACGGGGCAAACCCCGTGCAGAAATTTTTCAGAATAACTATTCCGCTTCTGAAACCGGTTTTTGTATTTGTAGTACTTACAACCATGATAGGCTGCTTCCAGATATTTGAAGAACCGTTTATGATGTTTACCTCCCAGGGCCAGGCGCTGGTGGGTGGACCGGATAACGCCAGCCTCACAGGTATATGGCTCATGTATGACACCGCTTTCGGTACGGTTATGAATTTCGGTTACGGATCGTCCATCGCATACGGCCTGTTCATATTTATAGGAGTTTTGACGCTCATTACCAACTATTTCATGAGAAGAGGTGAGGATTGATGTCAAAGAACAGAGGGCTTGCCATTATAGGTTTTATTTTTATTACATTAGTATCAATTGTTGCGATTTTGCCCTTCTATGCCATGCTGATCATGGGGACCTACTATACCAATGATCTTTTTACGGGTATGAAGTTCATCCCCGGCAATTATCTGGGCGAAAATATAAAAACCCTGTTTACCATAGACATCCTCTCATTTTACAGGAATTCCATCGTCGTTGCGGGAGGTTCCGCTTTATTGACGGTTATTGTCTGTGCAATGGCGGGCTTTGCCTTTGCAAAATACAAATTTGTACTGAAAAAAACGCTGTTTTCCTCAGTTATGGTCACAATGATGATCCCAATGCAGCTTGGACTGGTGGCTTTTGTTATTGAAATGCAGGCCATAGGCTGGAGAAACTCCCTGCTGCCGCTGATAGTACCTCCTGCGGCCAGCGCCTTTGGAGTTTTCTGGATGACCTCCTTTGCAAGCTCCGCAATTCCGGATGAAGTAATGGAAAGCGCCAGGATAGACGGCTGCAATGAGTTTACACTGTTTTTCAAAATAGCGCTGCCATTTATGAAAGCAGCCTGTATGACCCTGGCCCTTCTGGCTTTCCTATGGTCATGGAACAACCTGCTGACGCCGCTGGTGGTCATCAGCAATGAGAAGCTGTATACCATTCCCCTGGGAATACGCCAGCTGTCGTCTACCTTCAGGAACGACATTGCGGCGCAGGTATTGGGGCTGTCGGTAACAACGCTGCCTATTCTCATTTTATTTTCCATTTTTTCAAAGAGCCTGATAAGCGGCTTATCGGCAGCGGCTGTCAAGGGATAGCCGATTAAAAATAACAAATTACCGGAAGGGGGAGCATTTGTGTTTGATAAATTGTCCATTGGGTTGTGGGTGATGGATTCGGCCTACAGCTACGACGTGTCAAAGGACACCGCCTTGCAGAAAATCGGGAAGGCTTCTGAGATCAGCGGCCTGAACGGCGTAGAGCTGGTTTACCCGACTCATGTGAATGAAAATAATTACAAGGAAGTCAAAAAACTGTGTGATGAAAAGGGAATCCAGGTTATGTCGGTAAATCCCAACGTGTGGGATGGGGATGACTTCAGGAAGGGCGCTTTTACATCAGGAGATCCTGCCGCACGCAGAAGGGCGGTAGAGTATTCCAAGGCCGCCTGTGACCTTGGCAGGGAGCTGGGCGCGGGCCAGATGTGCTTATGGCCGGGCCAGGACGGTTTTGATTATCCCTTTCAGGATAACTATGAAGACTTATGGAAGTATGAAATGGAAGGCATAAAAGAAGTTGCCGACTATGACAGGAATTATAAGATCGCCATCGAGTATAAAGCCAGGGAGCCCAGAAGCCATATATTACTGGACAGCACCAGTACCGTCCTCCTGTTTTCAAAGCTTATCAACGCTGAAAATGTTGGAATCAATCTGGATTTCGGACACGCCCTGCTGGCAAGGGAAAATCCCGGAGAAGCGGTGGTCAGGTCCATGAATGCAAACAAGCTCTATGGAGTCCATATTAATGACAACTACGGAAGCACGGATGAAGATATGATTTTTGCATCTGTCCATCACATGGAAACTCTCGAATTTATTTACTATCTCAAAAAATTGAACTATGACGGATGGATCTCGCAGGAGTTCGATTCACGGAAAGTGGACCCTGTAAAAGCCTGCAGCCATTGCTTCAATACCCTGAAGGCCTTTGAAAACACAGTGGAAAAGCTGGATATGAAAGCCCTGCTGGAAGCGCAGAGAAGCTCGGATTTCCTGGAAAGCCAAAAAATAATAAGCAAAGCGTTGCTAGGATGAGGGTGACCATATGAAAAACAGTTCAGTGACGGAAAAAGTAAAAATGGCTCTGCTGAGCATGCAAAGATACTCCTGGGAACAGGGAGTGGCTGCACAGGCATTTCTGGAAATGGGTGAAAAGGACCTGGCGGTGCAGTTTTCAAAGGCGGCGCTGCTGAATCAGCTGGATGACGGAAGAGTGGCGGCCATGGGCAATAATTCGGCCGTAACGGACCCTGCCGCTATTGGAGAAGCGCTTTTGTACTCGGCAAAAATTACAAATGACGCCGGTCTTGAAGCTGCGGTGCAAAAACTGTTGCACTGGCTGCTCCAAAAAGCGCCGCGGAACAGTGACGGGATAATTTACCATGTGGTCGAAAAGCCGCAGATGTGGGTGGATTCCTTTTACATGGCCCCTCCGTTTCTGTCGGCGGCAGGCTACCATCTTGAGGCAATGCAGCAGATAAGGGGCTATACAAACCTGCTGTATAATGCTGAAAGCAGGCTGTTCTCACATATCTGGGACGAGAGCAGAAATGATTTTGCCAGGAAGGCTTTCTGGGGTGTGGGAAACGGCTGGGCCCTGGCGGGGATGACAAGAGTTATCGGCACTCTTCCTGAAAGCATGAAATCCGAAAGGGACGAGCTCATAGATCATGAAAAAGCCGGAATTGATTCATGCCTGGCATATATGAGAAGCGACGGGCTATTCCATGACGTTCTAGACGACGGCAATTCATTTGTGGAAACAAATTTCTCACAGATGCTGGCATACACCATTTATAAGGGAATGGTGGCAGGCTGGCTGGACAGCTCATACTTGCCCCTTGCCGGTAAAATGAGGAAGGCCGCGTCAGATAAGGTAGACGACCTGGGCTTTGTCCGTGGGGTCTGCGGAGCGCCTTTCTTTGACAGACCCGGAATCGCGGCCGAGGGCCAGGCATTCTTCCTGTTGATGGAATCGGCAGCGCAGCAATATTACAAATCTCATTGATATATATAACAAATATTTATATATAAATTTATAAACAGGAAGGTGATTTATATGGAATTAACTGATGCAACGCAGCCTACCATGTATTTTATAGGGGTTACAACAACAAAATCATCTATTATGAAGGTGTTCCCCTTGTGGGCCCAAGCGCTTGGATTGAACGGGGCGGCCATAAAGGGAATAGATATTGAAATACATGCCGATGCTCAGAAATACCGCGAAGTCGTGGATTTTATAAAAAATGACAAATTATCGCTGGGAGCATTGGTTACAACACATAAGATAGATTTGTACAACGCGGCAAAGGATAAATTCGATTATCTGGATACATATGCCGGAAGGTTTGAAGAGCTGTCCTCCATTTCCAAAAGGGACGGAAATCTGGAGGGGTATGCCAAGGATCCAATTTCAAGCGGATTGGCAATGGAAAACTTTATTCCCCAGGACTTCTGGAAGGAGCATGGAGGGGAAGTCCTGATCATGGGCGCAGGGGGCAGTGCCCTGGCCATCAGCTCATATCTTATGAAAAAAGAACATGGGGACAATGTCCCATCCAAAATAATCATTACAAACAGAAGCCAGGAAAGGCTGGATTCCGCAAAAGCCAAGCTTGACGGCATGAATCCCGGCGTTAAACTGGAGTACTACCTCTGTCCCTGCGCGGAGGACAATGACCGTGTGATGAAAGCTATGAAGCCATATTCCATGATAATAAATGCCACCGGATTGGGCAAGGACAGGCCGGGCTCACCTCTCAGCGACAACTGTGTATTTCCTCAAAACAGTCTTGTGTGGGAGCTGAATTACCGCGGAGATCTGAAATTCATGGTTCAGGCCCGGGAACAGAAGGCAGCGCGCAACCTGTTCATTGAGGACGGATGGATTTACTTCATACATGGCTGGACCCAGGTAATAGCGGAGGTTTTCCATGTTGACATAAAGGGCGAAACACTGGACCGTCTTGAAAAAATAGCAAACAGCTTAAAATGAGGTGATATTGATGGAAAAGTTGGCATTAAATTGGGAACGGGCTTTTACAATATATTTTGATCTTTTGAACGGGTTGTCTCATACTGCGGATTCCACTAAAAGAAAGCTGTCTCAGATGAGCAGAATGTTTTCGGACACAGAGGCCTGTGAAAGCATTCTGAGAAAAGATGATCCGGTGATCTATGAATTTTATGAATTGGGGGCGCCAGAGGATTCGGGGGACCTGGCTTTTGGAACCAGCATTACCTATCCGGGTAAAATCGGAAATGAATACTATATGACAAAAGGCCATTTCCACAGTATCCTGGAAACCGCAGAAGTATACTTCTGCCTCAGCGGAAGAGGATATATGCTTCTGGAAAATCCGGAAGGTGACTGGAAGCTGGAGGAACTGACTCCGGGAAAAGCCGTTTATGTACCTCAGAGGTATGCCCATAGAAGCATAAATACGGGAACGGAGCCTTTTGTGACCTTCTTCACCTTCAGAGCCGACGCAGGGCACGATTACAAGACAATCGAAACCAAGGGCTACAGGAAGATCGTTGTTGAAGAAAATGGAATCCCGGTAATAAAGGATAATCCCAGGTGGGACTAAAACATTCACCGGCACATTTGGGGATATGGAGGTTAAAATGAAGATATTGGTTACGCCGACATCACTTAGAAGTAACAAAAATTCTCAGGCTGTAAAGCTTCTGGAGCAATTTGCCGGGGAGGTTGTATTCAATCCCTACGACCACCCGCTTACGGAAGAGGAGATAATACCCCTGCTGGAGGATGTGGACGGCTATATTGCGGGGCTTGATTATATAACCGGAGACGTCATCAGGAAAGCTCCGGACACGCTAAAGGTAATCTCAAGGTACGGCGTGGGCTTTGAAAGAGTTGACGTCAAAGCTGCAGGAGAAAAAGGGATAACTGTGACAAATACTCCCGGAGCCAATTCCGAGTCCGTTGCAGATATGGCTGTGGGTCTCATGCTGGCAGTGGCAAGAAAAATAACCTTTCTGGATTCACAGGTCAAAGCGGGGAAATGGCCCAGGACTTCAGGCAAGGAGATCTTCGGAAAAACCATAGGTATCCTGGGGCTGGGAGCCATAGGGAAAGCTGTGGCACTTCGCGCCAAAGGTTTTTCAATGGAGGTCCTGGCATATGACCCTTATTTTGATGAAAACTTTGCCAAGGAGCACAATATCAAGAAATGCACTCTGGAAGAAGTCATAAGCCAATCCGATTTCATTTCTCTGCATCTTCCCGTTACTGAAAGCACTCTTAATATTATTGATGAAAATACAATAAAAAATATGAAGGACGGAGTGGTTATCATCAATACCTCCAGAGGCGGACTTATCGACGAAATGGCGGCATATGACGGACTTAAGTCGGGAAAGATAGCCGGGCTGGGGCTGGATGCCTTTGAAAAGGAACCGCCGGAGAGCTCTCCTCTTTTTGAATTTGAAAATGTGATCGCAACGCCTCACGCAGGGGCGCATACAGCCGACGCCGTCGATAAGATGGCGCTGATGTCGGTGCAGAATGCCATAGATGTTTTATCGGGAAGGGAATGCCGTTATATAGTGAACAGCGGATATTTGAGAAGGTAAGGTTGAAATACATTTTAAAAAATTATAAAGGGGGACCGGGCCCATGCCAAACTTTCACGATGTTTTGTGGGGGATGCGGGGCATATATATGAAAACCAAAAGCGAAATAACAGGAAGAATAAAGGAATCGGGCCTTGTTGCCGTAATCAGGGCCGGGAGCGGTGACGAGGCGTCAAAGATAATTGAAGCCTGTGTAAAGGGCGGAGTTTCATCCGTTGAAATAACCTTTACCGTACCCGGAGCGGAAAATATAATAAAAGAGCTTGCGGGCCGGTATGCTGAGGGGAAAGTACTTATAGGCGCAGGAACGGTGCTCGATTCAGAAACTGCCAGAATTGCGATTCTGGCCGGAGCACAATATATTGTCAGTCCCTGCTTCGATGCCGAAACCGCAAAATTATGCGGCAGGTACAATATAGCCTATATTCCCGGAGCTATGACCGTTAAGGAAACAGTCCAGTGCATGGAAGCGGGCTGCGAAATTATAAAAATATTCCCGGGAGAGCTGTTCGGACCCCAAATAATCAAGGCCATAAAGGGGCCGCTGCCACAGGCACAGCTTATGCCCACGGGAGGAGTAAGCGTTGACAATGCCGCAGAGTGGATAAAGGCCGGGGCGGTCGCTTTAGGCGCCGGAGGGAGTCTCACGGCAGGAGCCAAAACAGGTGATTTTGAACAGATCACTAAAACGGCTGAGGAATTTATTAAGAGAATAAAGCTTGCAAGGGAATGATTTCATGATTCAAACCGTATTGGGACCCGTAGAAAGCCAAGAGCTGGGCCACTGTCAATGCCATGAGCATCTTTTTATCAGAAAGGGCAGGTCCTTTGAGCTGAACCCCGCCCTTTGCATGGAGGATATAAATAAATCCACGGATGAATTAATCCTGTATAAAAACTCGCTGGGAAAAAGCCTGGTGGATGCACAGCCCGTGGGCTGCGGAAGGATGGCGGATTATCTTGCCGGGGCTTCGCAGGATTCGGGCGTTAATATAATCGCGTCCACAGGTTTTCACAAGCTGATATTCTACAGGGAGGGCCACTGGATACACAGTATTGGTCGGAATGAACTGGCCGGATTATTTGTTGAGGAGCTCCGGAACGGGATGTATACTGATGGGGACAGCAGATTCCCTTCGTCAGGGATAAGCTCCAGGGCGGGTATCATAAAAACTGCGGCGGCCGGAGAAGGAGTGGCAGGGGAGTACAAAAAACTGTTTTTCGCGGCAGCTTCGGCTTCCTTGCAGACAGGAGCCCCCATAATGTGCCATCTGGAGAACCGGAAGGATGCGCTGAGTATAGTTGAGTTTTTCACAGGTTTCGGAGTTCCCCCCTCAAAAATAATACTCTGCCATCTGGACAGGGCGTTTTATGATGCGGGATTTCATATAGAAATGGCGGAAAAAGGTGTTTATCTGGAGTATGATACTGTGGGAAGGTTCAAATATCACAGTGATGAAACCGAAATAGAGCTGATAAAGCAATTGGTAAGTTCCGGGCATACAGAACGGATTCTTCTGGGGCTTGACACTACAAACCTGCGCCTTAAAAGCTATGGCGGGGAAATAGGCCTGGACTATATTCTGAAGACATTCATGGGCAAAATGTTAAAGGCAGGTATATCAGAAGAGGCTGTGAGGAAGTTTACGGTAAAAAATCCTGCAAAAGCCCTTGAAATCAACTTTTGACAAAATCAGAGATACCACTTTGAAACATTTTTTCCATTTGCCCGTCTTATAAATATATATGTGCAAACAGAATATTTATAAGGGGGAGAGGAAATGAAAAAGCGGTTTCTTATGTGGCTTGCAGTGGCTTTCCTGGCAGTTTCATTATCCGGCTGTGGAGGAAAAAGCAGCAGTCAAAGTATGGCCGTCGCCGACAGGGAGGTTTCCGTTCAATTCAACCAGAGTACCGGCAACGGGGAGATGGATAAAAAATCCGACAATGGCGGTCTGGGAACTGCTGTGCCGAGTACGGCAGCTCCCGATGAAATTCAGACGGACGAAGTGCAAAGCACGGCTTTAAACGGTCAAAGCCCTGCAGGAAATATCAGCACCGGCCAGAAGGTTATTTTTACCGGCCAGGTAGACTATCAGACTCTGGATTTTGATAAGACGCAGACCGATCTGTGCAGCTATATGTCCTCTATTGGAGCCTATCAGCAGAGTTCGTCGGTGAGAGGCGGCGGGATAGGCTATGAGGGACTGAAATCCGCAATATATGTATTCAGAGTTCCAAAAACAAGATACGATCAGGCCTTTACCGATTTGAGGAAGTTCGGGACAGTGGTGTTTGAACAGTCAACCGGGGAAGACGT
The DNA here is from genome assembly GCA_023397905.1 of Bacillota bacterium. Classification (GTDB taxonomy): domain Bacteria; phylum Bacillota; class Clostridia; order Acetivibrionales; family DSM-1351; genus Ruminiclostridium. Next base: position 13,823 of record JAEWSZ010000066.1, read on the forward strand.
GACAGATAAGTATTTCGACAGCGAGGCCAGGCTGAAATCCCTTCAAATACAGCGGGACCGCCTTATGACATTGCTTGAGAAGGCTGCAAAAATGGAGGACATCCTGAAAATTGAGAAGGAGCTCCAGACCACCAATTATGATATAGAAAATCTCACGGGAACTTTGAAAAAGTGGGATTCCCTTGTGGAATATTCCACTCTGTCGGTAAATATTAACGAGGTAGAGCAGATTCAGAAAGTGGCGGTCAAAGGAAACGACGGCTTTTTCTACCGGGTTGCTTCGGGATTTAAAAACAGCGTAACAGGACTGTGGAAATTCCTGCAGGACCTGATGGTGCTTTTTGCTGCGGCATTACCTGTAATAATACCCATAGGGGCAATCGGCTATATCATCTACAGAATAGCCAGAAAGAGAATGAGAAAACCGGTTAAGGCGCCGCCTGCCGTTGAAACAGAACAGGCGGAACCAGGGGAGAAAAAGTAGAAGACAGGCTGTTGCAAGAAATATTTTCCGGCGTATTGAATTTATTTATTTGCAATGGCCTTTTTAGTTTTTTCGCCGGTTACCACAAAAAGAGCGGGATTATAATTTACCTCGGTGATTTCGCAGGCAATCTTCTTATTATTCAAGAATACCTTTAGTCCTGCGAACTTATTCGAATAGCCTGAAATGCTGGTCAACTGATTTTCTGCGCCGTCCGGAGCGGAATTTCCGGTAAAACGCACTTCAATATTTGTACTGAATAGTCCTGAATTGTAGCTGGAACTGACATCTGCGTTCTTACGGGCCGACGGGCGATAGATTAAATAGCTCGTCGTTTTTTGTCCGTTAAGTTCTGACTGGTAGCGGAGCGCATATGTTTTGGATGGGTTTTCATCACATTTTTTGATCCAGGAGGTAATTTCCGGGAGGTCTTTATAGATTTCTGCACTCAGCTGAGCTGTATTCATGGCGGAAGAACCGCTGAAGCTGGTGAAGCTGAACAGCAGCAACAGTATAAATAGCAGTATGGGGATCAAAATGACCACCAGAAGGATTTTTCCCAGGGCCTTATCCTTTTTCCTCACCGGCGGTATAAAGCCGGTATTATGCTCCGGAAGAGGAGACGCGCATTTGGGGCAAACTGTCCATCCCGGCTCAGTTGGAAAATTGCAGTTTGGGCAGGAGTCCTTCAGCTTTGCTCCGCACACAGGGCAGACTGTGAATTGCTCTGTAACCGTGGCGGCACAGTTTGGGCATTTTAAATCCGAATAGCCGCTGCGGACCAGCAGGTATATTATAAAGCCAATAAAAGCTGGAGCCAGCACCGCAAGCAGCGTCCAAAGAATTGCATTCATGCCGCGCTGAACTGCATCATGATATACGTAAACGCCGATCAGCACCGGCACACCCACAAAAATAACTATATAGACCGGTATTACTATTAATGACAGGGTCATATCAGATTCCTCCTTCTTTGAGTAAAAACTATTGCGATTACACAATTTCCGCATACAGCAACACAGGCATAAGCAATGCATAATGTTGAAAGAACAGCATTGACGGGCTGCAAAATAAGTCCGGTAATAAATAGGCACAATTCAACTGAAACACCGGCCAGGGCCAAAAGTACCGTCTGCCGCAGTACTTTGCGCCGTTCTATTTCGGCCCGTAGCATTTTCTCGCTTACTGTAGGCGGTTGGTTACTGTCAAAACGGTATATCTGTTTCATATTTTAATGCCTCCCTTAACATTTTTTTTGATTTATTCAGCCGTGATTTTACTGTTCCCACGGGAATACCCAGCACATGAGCGGTGGATTTGAGATCCATATCCCGGAAATAGAACAGGATAATTGTCATTCTGATCTTTTCAGGCAAGCGGTCGATGGCCTCGTGCAATGCACTGTAATCTCCGGGCAATGCAGATGGAACGGATTCCATAACGGCAATCTTTTCTTCGCTGCTGGAAAAGCCGTTGAAAATAGGGCTCCTGGTTATCCGCCTGAGCGTGTTGCGGTAAATATTTACGCAGATCTGTGTCAGCCAGGGTTCAAATTCTCTGGTGGCGTCGTATTTTGAAATACTTCTGACCACCTTAAGCCATGTGTCCTGATACAGGTCGTCAGCATCCGGGGGATTGGCGCAAAGAGTTAAACAAAGCCCGTACAACCGCCTGCCATATTGATTTATATATTGATCAATCAATTCTTGCGCCTCCTCTCATATACATATACAATTCAGGACAGCAAAAAGTTCAAATACTCAATTATGTTTTATTTTTACCTTTTAAAACAGTATTATTAAGAAAGCAGTTCCTCATGGCGGGTGCTGTTACCAAAGTCGATTACGGTTGAAAGCCTCGTCGACAGTAATTGACTTTATATAAACTTTAGGTCAGTTTACAAGGAACTGCAAGCGGACAGTGAAACGGGCTGCTGACAATAACAGGCGGTATGCTCCCTGAGAGGGCAACATACCGCCTGCAGCCGATTTTATTTACCAAGTCAATTACGGTTGAAAGCTCAAACCCGAACTATCGGCTTTCAGCCCATAGTAATTGACTTTCGCACTGGCCTGATATACTTAAAATGCCGTTCCGGATTAAAATAAAAGTAAATTATTCTACCGGGGGAAGTATCAAAGCAGTAACCGGTGCCTGCAAAATCAAAAGTTGCCATTGCCTTATCAATCTTTTCCTCCACACTGCGATTTTCCTGCTCATAATCGAATGGCCCATGTTCAAAAACAATATACTCTGCTTCCGGAACATCTATCATAAGCATTTGTGGTGGTACATCGCCTTTATAATCAAAAGGAAGACGTACACCATGAAACTCTGTACGTGGAATACCCCCAATCGCAAAGTCTGCCGCTGGGATCATTGATATAAGCCATAATCTGACCACTGCCGCTGTTAGCTTCGCTCCCTCCGTCGTCGTCCAATTTGCCCTTGATACTGTCGAGTAAGCCGCAAATTGTCTCGTAGTCCTGTCCCGGAATATGACTTTGCTTTTGCCAGAAATCCCAATACCCATTACTCTCATAGTTTTTAATGTTTAAAAACTTGTGTTCGGGAATGGTTACAAAATAAATTTTGACATCATCTGTAGACTTAATCATTCCAATCTCTCCTAATCCTAAAAAGTAGCGGTCGAAAGGGTTTATTTTTGTACGAAGGACGACAGGCCTGGGCTTTTTCCGGTATTCACTTGGAGCTGCACCGTATGTTCCCTTGAAAGCTCTGGTAAACGCTTCATGTGATGAAAAACCATAATCAAAAGCAATATCCAAAAGGCTTTTTTCACTATCCCGCACCTCTTTTAGTGCAAAGGCTAATTTTCTATTCCGCAGATAATCCCTGAATTGCATACCCGATATTTCTTTGAATTTTCTCGTTGTGTAAAATTCGGAATAACCCAGCCTGCGAGAAAGAAAACGTAGTGTCAAGGCTTCGTCATTATAATTTTTAATACATTTGTCAATTTCATCAACGATTAATTGAATTTGCTTCTGCCACTCGTACATTCGTCTGTTCACCCCGTTTCAGCCACTTACATTTATTATAAAGAAATAGAGAGATTACTGCTTGACTTTACTTGCTGTCCTTTCATTATAACATTACAAGTCAATTACTATCGGCCGAAAGCCTCCCCAAACTGCGTTGTAAGCCCGCTTAAAAGCAATATTCGCCTGGAAGGCGTTGGTAAAAAAAAACGGACAGCTGCTGCTGTCCGCCATATAATACAGAAATCTTTGTAATTATGAACACCCGGCTTTAGCCAAAGCGTTTTTTATAAATATTTTGCGTTTATCCGGAAGCTACACTTCTGCGTATACATTGCCGGATACTCCGGTATCATTATCCCCGTCGTCCTTGGAATCTGCAAGAAGCTTTCCGAGACGTATTTTGGAGCAAATGATGTTGAGTATGAAAAATACGACCGCAATGCCGCCCAGTACCGCAAGATTTCCCCAGAGGAAGCCGTAATCTATTCCGGAAATGACTTCTTTGAGAACATTTACGGAGTAAGTCATGGGCATGAAGGGGTTTATAACATTGAAGAACCCTGGAACAAGCTCCATTGGAAAGGTTCCTCCACAGGCGGTCAACTGCAGGATCAAAAGAAGAATGGCACAGAATTTGCCTACGTCCTTCAACTGCACCAGCAGAAATCTCATTATTGAAGTAAAGCACAGGGAAATCACTATGCTGACCAGGAAGAACAGTCCCGTGTTCTTTACGTCCAGCTTCAAAGCCGTGAGAATTACTATGTCAAGCAATACGGCCTGAGCTATTCCTATCAGCGTATATCCCGCAAATCTCAGCAGGCCTTTGGAGTTCTTTGCAAGCCTTCTGAATTTCACATCCGGGTCGAGGTAAATGGCAAAGAACATCATCAAGGCTCCGACCCACAGTGATAACGATACAAAGTAGGGGGTGAAGGCCGAACCGTAGTCCGGAACGCTGTTGACCCTGGTTTCCTTGACCGTTATAGGCTCGGATATATACTTATCCAGGCCGTTGACGGCGTCCATCTGTTTGTCCGCGTCGGCAATTGCTGCGGAGACGCCTTCATTTGCGGTAGAAGTACCGTCCTTCAGTTGTTTTATTCCGTCCCGGAGCTTTACTTCTCCGTCATAAAGCTTGCCGCTGTTGTCATATAGCTTCTGACTTCCGGAAGAGGCAGCAGAAATACCTGATGCCAGCTCGTTTGCGCCGGAGCTGATTGCTGAAGCTCCCGAAGCAAGCTCTTTTGACTTTTCGGCCGCGGTGTTTATGCTTCCGGCGAGCGCATTGATACCGCCGTTTATCTGTGCATAGGAAGAATTCAGCTTATCGGTGCCGGAAGCCAGCTGTGAAGCCCCCTGTGAAACAGAGCCTATCGCCGTATTGAGCTTTGATGTGCCTGCGGCCAGCTGTGAAGCGCCGTCGGATAAAGCCTTGCCCGAGGCCGACAGGGTTTCGCCGGCTTTTTTTACCTGATCGGGCACCGCTTGAGTTTCCTGAAGTGTCTTTACAATGGCCTGGATATTGGGGTCATTCAAGGATTCGGGATGGGCGGCCGTATATCTGGTTATAAGAGCGGCCAGATTCAAGGTGGCGTCCGTAGCCTTGTCAACGGAAGCGATGTAGGTGTTGAGCCCTGCTGAAAAGGCCTGGGAATTCTGGCTCAGGGAATTAACGCCCTTATCCAGGTCACCCGCAGCCTGTGAAAGCTGATTTGCGCCGGCGCTGAGCTTTTTCGTGTTGTCATTCACGGCGGAGATTCCTGTGGATACGGCCTGGGAGCCGTTTGTGAGGGCGGATAACTTGTCTTTTCCGCTTAATAACCCCTGGGAAAATTGATTTGCACCGCTGCCCAGCGCCGCTGCGCCTTTGGCAAGAGTATCCGAGCCGGAAGCCGCGTTTTTCAGGCCGCTGTTCAGATCGGATAGACCGTTGTTGAAGGCTTTTTGACCGTCTATCAATTCGCCGGTCTTATCAAATAAAGTTCCGGCTCCGTCATTTATTTCATTGAGCCCGTCATTCAGCTCTTCCATACTGTCGGGAATCCCTTTTACCTGATCTATAAGTTGGGCGGATATTTCCTCGGATATGTTTTGGGAAATGTTATCCTTGAATTCAAGGATGATCCTGCTCAACACCTGGCTTGCAAGATAGTTTCTCTTTTCATTTACATTGTATTCTATGGAGCCGTTGATCTTGTCCTTTTCTCCTGCGGTTGAAATATCCTTTGAGAAATCGGAAGGAATGTAAATGGTGGCGTAATACTTTTTGCTCTCCAAACCGTCCCTGGCCTCGGAATCCGATGTGATAACCCATTTAAGATTTTTATCGTCACGGAGCTTATCTGTGATTTCCTTGCCAAGGTTTCTATTTTCACCGTTAATTGCTGCGCCATTGTCCTGGTTGACCACTGCAACCGGCAGTTGATCCAGCTTATCATATGGAGCCCAGAAAGCGTCCAGATAGAAAAAACTGTATACCAGTGGAATGACTATGACAGCAAAAATCACGGCTATTATTTTATATTTTTTTAACTTTTGCATGATGTTTACCTCCTATCGTCACTAATAAATATACATATGGTTTAGTCCGGCTGTTGGTCGGTTGATTGGAAAAATTAATTCACCTCCCTGAATATTCTAAATTAAAATAATTTGAAAATCAAAGTATATTGACAAAAAAATTTAACTATTAAAAATACCGTCAAAATGTGAATTGAGAGTAGAGAGTATCTTAATAAGCGATTTCCTGTCTTCAACATCCAGGATACCAAAGATTTTTTCCGCCAGAATGTTTCTGATATTGATAATTGATCTGAAAACATCCTTGCCGGTTTCGGACAGTGAAATAAATACCTGCCTCCGGTCAACCTCATCACGCTCTCTTATTACATACCCTTTTTTTATGAGCCTGTCGATGGTGACAGTGGGGGTCCCGAAAGTTACCCCGAGCATGTTGGCGATCTCGGACATCTTTTTATTTTCCGTGCCGTGGCCTATGACAAGCAGCGTATTTATTTCTATGACAGTCAGGTCCTGCAGGCTTTTACTTAAAAACTTCTTGCTTTCCAGTTTAGAGTATTTGTTAAAAAGATTTCTAAAAAGTTCATCAACAATAAGCAGCTCATTTAAAGGCTGTATACTCATTTTTACACCTCTTTTTATTTTGAAGTTCAAACTATTTGATATTTAAAATATATAACATATTATTTAAAATGTAAAGCATAAATTTAAAATAATTTAAAATAAATTTGATATTTTTAATTAAATCATAAAATCCATTTCTTTATAAATTGATACAAATCATATCTGTATTATTATGTTTGGAAATAAAAAGTGCTATAATTAAAAAGGAAATAAATTGTAAATATGAAAAGAAGACTATACTGAATTTACTGAATCGAGTATTTTTTCAGCGGGAATTAACGACTTGAATTGTGGAAGGAGAAACTATTGAAGAAAAGAAGAGTAATAACTATTAGCTGTATTGTGATACTGGCTATAGTAATAGCAGCAGGGATTATTAATATGAACATGCCAATAGTGTCAATGAGCAGGAGTGTATCAAATGGAGAACAAGTAGCGAATGGCGGAGGCTTTACAATAGACACTGCAAAAAAAGTATTAATAAGATATAATTCACACATAAAAAATGGAAATTTATCGATTAGACTGACTGATAAGGACTGGAATACTATTAAAGAGTTTCAATCTGATGCGGAAGGAAAAGAAAATATTTATTTAGAAAAAGGTGAATATTACATCAGGGTGGAGAGTGACTATTTTAATGGAAGTTATCTTGTGAAAGCATATGATTAGTCAATTGGTTTAAACCCGCCGGGAGGCTAGGGGGGAATACGGGGGGACTTAGTCCCGCCCGTAAAGCGCTTTGCGTTTTTTGGCAAACAAAAAAACGCCTGCGTTTTCCGCAGAAAACGCAAGCGCTTTATGGTGACCCATCGCAGATTCGAACTGCGGACACCTTGATTAAAAGTCAAGTGCTCTGCCAACTGAGCTAATGGGTCAAATGGCTGGGATGGCTGGACTCGAACCAACGAAATGCCA
>JAEWSZ010000232.1 GCA_023397905.1 Bacillota bacterium
GTTTACATCAGCAGCAAGATCAACGGGGTTGATGTTCCTAGAAATATAAACGATATGAAGAATACCGGAACGGATGTGGAGGAAAGCGGACTGCAGACCGGAGATCTCATATTTTTCAGTTCGGACAGTACAAAAAAAGACGTCTATGACGTGGGCGTCTACTTAGGGGAAAACAAATTCATACATTCCGGCGCAAGTAAGGGCGTGGTAACTGAAACGCTGGAGGATAGCTACTATAAAGACAGGATATGCGCCATAAAACGCATATTCTGAGACTGTGCCGGGTATTTTGAGCGATATATGCGGTATATTCCCGGAAGGAGACATTTCGGCTCCGCGGGAAGCTAGCCCAGAACCAGTTTTCCGAGAAGAGTGGCTATATCCGTGGCGGAATGGGGTCTGCTCCACAGCTTTGAATTTTCCCGCATGGCGTTTAATGCAAGAGGATTGTTGGCCACATGGGAAAGCACGCTCACCAGTTGATCGGAGTCATCTATCCTGTTTGCTACGCCGCTTCTTATGAGAAAGCTGGCGTTTCCCTCCTCCTGCCCGGGAATCGGCGAAATTATAAAAATGGGCAGGCCTTTTACCAGTGCCTCTGAAACCGTCATACCTCCCGGCTTTGTAATCAAAAGATCCGAAATATCCATTAATTCATTGATCCTGTCGGTATAACTTAATATTAAAACCTTTTTATTGCTGCCCATATTTTTTGTGCTGTCCTCCAAACGGGTTTTGAGCTTATGGTTTGTGCCGGTCACAACTATGATCTGAAGGTCCAGATCGCAGTTCAGGAGGGAAGCCATAGTGCTGTCTATATTGCCGCAGCCCATTCCACCTCCCATGACCAGCACGGTAAATTTATTGTTTTCCAGACCCAGCTTTTTCAAAAGGCATACCCTGTCAACCCGGGTGAGAAATTTCGGGGATACGGGGATCCCATATGGAAATATGATGCTGCCCGGAATTCCCCGGTTAATCATTTCGGTTTTCATTAATTCATTTGCAACGATGAAAGCATCCATTCCGCTGTCAAGCCACAGGGAATGCACTACATAATCTGTCAATATAGCTATTGCAGGGATATTTATCCTGTTCTTTTCCTTCAGCGAGGACAGCATTTGCATGGGAAACGGATGGGTGCATACAATGGCCGACGGGTCATAATCCTCTATCAGGCTGTTCAATTTATATGATAAAAGCTTGTTCAGGGACTTGCTTATGTCATAGATGGCGGTACCGGTGCCCGAGGCGGTATAAAGCCTGCTGTAGAGGCCAGGGCTTCTTTTTAAAGCGCCGAGGTAGCTGTTTACAACGACCTTGTCTATTATGGGGTTGATATATTTTAAAGTATCCAGAATATCAACAGACCAACCTTCAAATTGCTTTTCTATTGATTCCTTCAATGCCTCAGCAGCTTTCATATGGCCGGTTCCAACAGAAACATACAGTATTAATACCCTCATAGTGAATCTCCACGTCTAAACTAAAATAATTTTTTGATTTATCCGGGCACGCTCGGCGCACCTGTGTTCCGATTTTAACCGGGCGGGGCAAAATGCTTTTCCTTTTAAAATACCGCATCTCCCACCCGGAAATATATCATCTCCAATGATATAATTTTTAACATTATAGCTCCGATTAATACGTTAAATTTAAATTAGTGCTTATATTATCCAAATATTATCCAACGTATATTTTGACAGCTAATAACTCAAAATATCAATACAGGGGATTAAATGCAGATTTATGTAAAACCCTGGAAATAAAAACATGTTTATAGCGAGTATTTATGTTAACGGATGATTAAATAACAGGTCATCCTTAAATATTTGAAGGGAGGTACCAGTTTGAAAAAGCACATAAAGATAGTTGCTTTTTGTTTAATTGCAGTATTCAGTGTGACATTCGCAGGCCAGAATTCGATGTATTTTACAAGTACCGCTTCGTCCCTTGAACTGGGTGATAATGGTCAAGAGGTAAAAGATATGCAGCAGGAATTAAAAAATTGGGGTTATTATAACGGAAAAGTAAATGGAATATTCGGATATGATACATTTGCATCGGTCCTCAGATATCAGAGAACATACGGTTTGCACGCAAACGGCATTGCCGATGAAAATACTCTTCTGTCAATGGGGCTGGGGCATGTGGTTGAAACGGGAAAGGCAAATGCGGCTTCATCTACCGTATCCAATGAACAGCTTCTGGCAAGAGCAATTAACGGAGAGGCAAGAGGAGAACCTTATGTAGGACAGGTGGCTGTGGGAGCCGTAATTTTGAATAGAGTCAAAAGCTCGAAATTTCCAAAGACGCTGGCAGGAGTGATTTATCAGCCCGGTGCTTTTACGGCTGTTACCGACGGGCAGATATCAGTTCCCATAAGTTCAAGCTCCACGGTGGTTAAAGCCGCAAGGGATGCTCTGGCAGGCTGGGATCCCACTGACGGATGCCTGTACTATTGGAATCCGGCAACGGCTACAAGCAAGTGGATATGGTCGAGAAAGGTAAAGCTTAAGATAGGCCATCACTGGTTCGGCATATAAAAAACGGAGGTGAAATAAGTGGATCAGAAGGAATTTGAAGATTTGAACAATCACAAGAATAATGATTTGTGGAAAAAGAAGAGACGTACATCCTGGTCTGTACCTGTGGCTATTGTGGCAGTGCTGGCCCTGGCCGGAGTTTCGGTCTGGGGGTATTTCCAGAACAGGCAGCTAAATAATTTAAAAACTGCCATGGAAAACCAATACAGCAGAGCATTTGTGGATTTGACAGATTACGTGGACAATGTTGAAGTTATGCTGGCAAAATCCCTCATAACGTCAACGCCCCAGACCACTTCCGCAATGCTTGAAGAGGTCTGGCGTCAATCAAATCTGGCGCAGACAAATATGGGCGAGTTGCCCGTATCGCCTCCCGTCCTGGAGAAGACCTCCAACTTTTTGACTCAAGTGGGTGATCTGGCCTATGCGCTGAACTCCAAGACCATGGATGGAAAACAGTTAAGCGACAAGGAATATAAAAATCTTGAAAAATTGCACGGTTTTGCGGTCACATTACAGAAAAGCCTGCATGGCATAGAGGATCAGATAAACAACGGCAAAATGGTATGGGGCAGCTCAGGCGGCCCAAGGCAGATGAGAACTACATCTACCAAATACTCGCAGACCAGCCAGTTTGAGAATATCGACAAAAATTTTCAGGAGTATCCCTCAATGGTGTATGACGGTCCATACTCCGATCATATGATGAAGACCAAACCGATTGGGCTGAAGGATAAAAAGGTTTCCGTAGGTGAAGCCCAGGATATTGTGAAAAAGATCATCGGAAGCAGCAGGATTCAAAATATCTCGCAGCTTGAAAATAATGATGATGAAAAGAGTATTAAAACCTTCCGCTTTAGGGTGACCTACAAAAACCAGAAGGATGGCGAAGACGCGGAGGTAGATATAACCCAGCAGGGCGGACAGGTCTACTGGATGCTCAGGAACAGGCCAGTGGCCGACGGCAAGGTAACTATTGAAGCGGCCGCAAAGGCGGCTACAAGCTTTCTTGACAGGAACGGCTTCAGCGATATGAAAGAGACATATCACATGAAAACCGACGGCGTGGCCACAATCTGCTATGCATATACCCAGGATGGTGTGACGGTATACCCGGACCTGGTAAAGGTAAAGGTTGCCCTGGATAACTCCGAAATCCTGGGAATAGAATCCAAAGGATATCTCTACAACCATAAGACCAGGGATATCCCGGCTGCGAAGTTTACAATGGAAGAGGCCAGAAGCATAATAAACGATAATCTGAATATCGAAAAACAGGGCAGGGCCATTATTCCCACCGACTTCAAGACGGAGAAATACTGCTATGAATTCCAGGGCAAAATAGGTGACCAGAAATATATCATATATATAAATGCCACCTCCGGAAAGGAAGAGGATATCCTGATGCTGATCGACACCAAGGACGGTTCGCTGACCATATAGCTCAGCTTAATAAAGGATTGATGCAAAAACAAATTAAATTCAATATATGTAAAGAATTCTAACCATGCCGGTCCGCGAGGACAACTTGTATCAATGGGACCGGAACTGTTGAGATATTTGATTTGAATTTGTTGGTGAAGCCTGGATGATTTTGCCGGAAAACCAATACGATGTTGGTTTTAGCGAACTATGAGTCCACGGATGGCGAATGTGAGCGGCGGTAAAATCGTTCAGGCTGAACCATTACTGATTCAATCAAATATCTTGGGTTCCGTCCCAGGGATGCAAGTTAGTCCGGGAGGACATGCATAATGTAATTTCACATATATTGGATTTGTTATTTTTGCAGCAACCCTTTATTTTATCTGGCGTAAAGGCGGAGTATAAAGCATTGACAGAGGCCGAGGAAAAAATTATAATAAGTTAGGATTCTAATTATTAGAGTTCTAACTATTTTTATATCTGGGGATGATTGTTTGGATAACAGGGAATTGAATCTATGGGTGGTAAAAGTCGGAAACACGCACAGGAGAAGGTCGTCATATGAATTTATGAAGTATGATCTGACCGCAGGCCAGCCCAGGATGCTGAATTACCTGTATCAGCACGACGGCTGCATACAGAGGGAAATTGCCACGGAGTGCAATCTGGAGCCGGCTTCTGTCACAAGTGTGCTGAACAGCATGGAAAAGGCGGGGCTTATAGAAAGAAAGCCCGTAAAAAATGATAAACGCGCCCTGGAGGTCTGGCTGACGGAAAAGGGTATGGAAAAAAAGAAAATAGTGGATGAAATATTTATTGCAATGGCCGAAGAGTGTTTCAAAGATTTCTCTGAGGAAGAAAAGATTGCAGCTCAGGATTTTTTGACAAGGATGTTCAAAAATATGAGGAGTGTGGAGCAGCAGGTGGTGAAGGGATGAATATTTATAAGAAGTATTTCAGAAAGTATAAATTCATGTTCCTTACCGGAGTTACCTGCGTATTTTTCGAAGCGGTCTGCGACCTGCTCCAGCCTACCATCATGTCCCACATCATTGATAACGGCGTTAAAAACGGCAGGGTGGATACGGTTTTAAGATTCGGATTTCTGATGCTGGCAATAACCATATGCGGCGCAGGCTTTGCGGCGGCGAGGAATATTCTTGCCAGCAAGGTTTCACAAAACTTCGGGGCGGATCTCAGATATGATGTTTTCGCCAAAATAATGAGATTTTCCGAAGTCAGCGCGGACAATATAGAAAGCGGTTCGCTTATAACCAGAATGACAAATGACACCTCACAGATAACCCAATTTGTAAACGGCATAATGAGGATATTTTTTAAGGCTCCTCTGACCTGTATCGGAAGTATTATACTTGCGGTTATGCTCAGTCCTTATATGAGCATTGTATTATTTCTTGCCATTTTAATTGTGGCAGTTTTGATCATCATCAGCATGAAACTGAGCTATTCGCGTTTTGCAAGGGTCCAGAAGGCTATAGACAAGGTCAACACCGTCGTGCAGGAATATTTGCTGGGTATAAGGCTGGTAAAGGCCTTTGGCCGCTTTGAGGACGAGGAAAAGAAATTTGACGCCGCCAATTCCGACCTGTCTGACAAAAGTGTTTCGTCACAGATGGTAATAGCGTATTTTTCACCGCTTATGTCGCTTACAGTCAGCATGGGAATAGCCGTGATCATCTACCTGGGAAGTATCCTGTTCGGAAAAGGCAATATTGAAGTTGGGAAAGTGGCGGCTTTTATCAATTATATGACTCAGATACTGGGCTCATTGATCATGATCACAAATATATTCAACACATTTATCAGAACCAAGGCGTCTACGGAGAGAGTAAACGAAATATTGGACAGCGAAGAGGATTTTAAAGGGGGAAATGCGGCTCAGGATTCCCGGCCGGGACAGCTGGAATTCAGAAATGTCACTTTTGCCTATCCGGGCGGCAGCGGGCTTCCCATAATCAAAAATCTTTCTTTCAGAGTGGAGCGGGGAGAAACTCTGGCGGTTATAGGCCCCACCGGCTCCGGCAAATCCACTCTTGCGTGGCTGTGCCTCCATTTTTATGAGGCCGCCGGGGGCGAGATATATATCGGAGGAAAAGACATCAGGGAAATAGATACGGAAAAACTCCGGGATATGGTTGCTTTTGCCCCTCAAAAAAGCATGCTGTTTTCCGGAACTATTTCCGAAAATATTGCATGGGGACTGAAGGAGCAGAAGGGCGAAACGGTGATGGACGCCGCCGAAGCGGCTCAGGCTCACAGTTTTATTCAAGAGATGCCGGAGGGCTATGACAGCAAATTGGGGCAAAACGGGGTCAATCTCTCGGGAGGGCAGAAGCAGAGGCTTTCAATTGCCAGAGCCCTGGCCAAAGGTTCGCCTATTCTGATATTGGATGACTGCACAAGCGCCCTTGACGCGGTTACCGAGGCAAAGGTAAGGCTGGCTCTTAAAGGCCTTGGAAACGACAGGACTGTTATAATGATAACCCAGAGGATCGGCACAGCCATGTCGGCGGACAAGATCCTGGTCCTGGACAACGGAGTCAATGTTGGCTTTGGCAGCCATGAGGAACTGCTGAGTTCCTGCAGGACTTACGGAGAAATTTACGATTCACAGATTGGGGGCGATTTGAGCTATGGCAAATAAAAATACCGCCCGCGATTATGACAATATGCCAAAGCTCGGGAAATGGGGCGGAGGAGCACATCAGAGATTCCAGCCCGGAGCAAAGCCTAAAAACACAAGAGGGACGCTGCTGAGGCTGGTCAGAATGTTCGGAAAGTGGCGCAATTCTCTCATCGTGGCAACCATTCTCACGATTATATCCGCAGCTGTTTCGCTTTTTACACCTTTTTTGCTGGGAAAAGCGATCAATGCCTTTGACATAAATACAAACACAGTGGACGGACAGCTGCTGACAATTATACTTGTCACTCTTGTGGGCTGTTATCTGGCAAGCTGGCTTATTGATACGATGAACGGTGTGCTGATGGCGCAGGTCACGCAAAAATTGGTGAAGTATATAAGGACAGGATTTTTTTCCAAGCTTCAGAAAATACCTCTCAATTTTTACGATACCAGATCCCACGGCGACACTATGAGCAGGATAACAAATGATGTGGACAATATCAGCATGACTGTGGCGCAAACCACCACACAGCTCATATCCAGCGTTTTCTCAATTACGGGGTCCTTTGTTATGATGCTGGTGCTGAGCCCCGTATTGACTCTGGTGGCATTAATAACGATACCGCTTGTTTTCATTCTGACCAAGGCCATAGCGGGGCGCAGCAGAAAATTTTTCGTGGGACAGCAGCAGATGCTGGGAGCGCTTAACGGCGTGGTTGAGGAGAGTATTGTGGGACTCAAGATGGTGAAGTCCTTCAACCGGCAGCAGAAGGTACTGGAGGAATTTAAAACCGTTAACCAGGAGCTCTGCAGTTATTCTACCAAAGCCCAGATATGGGCAGGATTTATGATGCCCTTTATGAATGTTATCAACAATCTGAGCTTTACATTTATCGCCTGCGCCGGCGGACTGCTGACTGTAAAAGGGGCTATCACGGTGGGAGTGGTGGTGAGCTTCCTCACATATTCCAAGCAGTTCGGCATGCCTCTCAACAATATCGCCGGCATGTTCAACACCATTCAATCCGCTCTGGCCGGCGCCGAAAGAGTATTTGAAATAATGGATGAGGACCAGGAGACACCAGATAAGCCCAACCTCAGAGAATTCAGCGACCCGGAGGGCAAGGTGGAATTCAGGGAGGTCTGCTTTTCGTACAATACAGGCAAGCCCGTGCTGAATAAAGTAAGCTTTCTGGTAAATCCGGGGGAGGTTATTGCGCTGGTGGGCGAGACCGGAGCCGGTAAAACCACCATAGTGAACCTGCTCACCCGTTTCTACGAGCTGGATCAGGGGCGGATATTGATTGACGATACCGACATAACGGATATTTCCCGCAGTGACTTAAGAAACTGCTTTTCTGTGGTATTGCAGGACACCTGCCTTTTCACGGGCAGCATCGCCGACAATATAAGGTATTCGAGACCCGACGCCTCTGACGGGGAAGTCATAGCCGCTGCGCGGATGGCCCATGCGGATGAGTTTATAACACGGCTTCCAAAAGGGTATGACACCCATGTGACCGGAAGCTCGGACAATCTGAGCCAGGGGCAGCGGCAGCTCATTGCAATTGCCAGGGCCGTATTGTGCGACGCCCCCATACTGATACTGGACGAGGCCACAAGCAGCGTGGACACAAAGACGGAAAAAGAAATTCAGAAGGCGCTGCTCAAGCTGATGAAAAACCATACCAGCTTTTTGATAGCACACCGACTTTCCACAATACGCGATGCAGATAAGATACTGGTCATAGGCGGAGGCGGCATTCTGGAAGGCGGAACCCATTCAGAACTCATGGAGAGGCGCGGAGCCTATTATAAAATGGTCATCAGCCAGATGGGACTGGATGAGGAAATAGGCAGCAATACGCAGAAGGATAAGGTGGGAACTTTAAGCTGAAAAATAACATATAATTTACATCCGCTGAATAAAAAATGTCTGATTATGAGATATAATGTGATTAAATGGTGGATACACTTCAAGAATGGAATTTTACAAAGGACAAGAATTTTTGGGAAAAGGGCCGTAACGGCCCTTTTTGTTCATCAATAAATAGTATAAAATAGAAAAAAGAGTAACTTGGTTTGCATAGCCATGGAAACGAGGAAGGGCATGGGCATATATATGAATAATGATGTATTGCAGAATTTTAATATGAAGCGTGTGAATCGGTTTAACGTTATACTGATATGGGTGCTTTCCGCGCTTCTGACAGGACAGGCTTTTCTGTCCGCGGGAACGGACCACGGCCTTAAGGTATTGATATGTACCTTTGTTGCGTCTTCGGCTGCCACACTTGCTCTGTTAATTAACTTAAAATTCAGTAAGGTTGCAAATATTGCAGCCGTCATAATACCGTTTTCTCCTGCCGTTGCGGGGAGTTATCTGAGCCATATGGAGGCGGGAGCTCCTTCTGCCAGAGTATTTCTGGTATATCTGAGCACTCTGGTAATGGTGTCCATGTATTTCAGGATTGGGATATTGCTGACATACGGGGGCTTGTTGAACGTATTTATCGTCGCATTTTACCTGCTGGATCCCCAAGGTCTGATGGGACAGAATAATACCGGCAGCGAATTCAGCACGAGATTATTTTGTATAGATTTCAGTCTTATCATTTTCTTCTTCCTGACAAAATGGGGAAATGATTACATTATGTCGGCCCTTGGCAAGGAACAGAATTCAAAGGAATTGCTGCAGAAGCTGACAGGGACCATGGACGGAATCGATAAAAATACATCCGTGCTAAACGATTCCATAGCAAAATCCTATGAGTACATACAGACAGTTGAACAGGTGAGCGTACAGACCACCACCGCTGTAGAAACCATAGCGGAAGGCGTCGGAGAGGAGTCTGCCGGCACTGTCAGGATCGTGTCAATGACAAATGAAGCGGTTAAGACAGTTGAGAAGGCCAACAGGCTATCCAATGAGACCAGAGAGTTGTCCAATGATATGAAATCGGCCGTTGCGGAAAATTCAAATGGCATCAAGCAGATGATCGAACAGATGGAAACCATAGATAATGCCGTAGGCGCTGCTCTTTCAAATGTGTCTGAGCTTCAGATGAGCATGGATAAAATAAATAATTCACTTTTAAATATAACGACTATCGCCGAACAGACAAATCTGCTTGCCTTGAATGCGGCAATTGAATCGGCCAGGGCCGGCGAAGCGGGCAAGGGCTTTGCCGTGGTCGCCGATGAGGTGAGAAAGCTGGCCGAAATGAGTGAAAAAAC
Organism: Bacillota bacterium; assembly: GCA_023397905.1. Lineage (GTDB taxonomy): Bacteria > Bacillota > Clostridia > Acetivibrionales > DSM-1351 > Ruminiclostridium. The sequence continues at coordinate 9,856 of JAEWSZ010000232.1, forward strand.
AGTAAAGGAAGTATTTGAAATAATTGAAATGGTCAATTCCGCCACTAAAATAACTTTTGAAAAGGTTTCAAACGGAAAAGGTGCGGTGGAGACGGGAAATACTGTCATAACCCATGTAAAGGGGAACTTTGAGCAGCTGGAGAGATTTTCCGGAGAAATCAACGACCGGGTCGAGAAAGAGGACGGCATGCTCTCTGAGATTTCTTCCGCATTTACAAATATTCTGGCACAGCTTGAAAACATTTCTTCAATATCCGAAGAGCATGCAGCTTCAACTGAAGAAATATTGGCCTCCATCGAAGAACAAAATCAGAGGATAGCCGAGGTTACAAATGAAATGGCCGCAATCAAGGAATTGAGCAATAATCTGAGAGGTATGCTGAGTACCTGAAATATAAAGAGGTTTTTTGATATATTTAATTGATTTGAACACATCATTTTTATACTGTAAAATAAAGGTATATAAAAATAAAATCGTGGGTACGGTAATCCATGGTGATTGGATATGCCGGAGAGAACAGGTATATGAAAATAATTTCAATTACCGGCAGCGCCAGAAAGAACGGAAACACCAGGCGCATTGCAGAACAGTTATGCAGAGAAATAAATAGTATTGCAGATGCAAATAGCATACGGGCGGAATTTGAGCAGATAAATCTGAGTGATATGGAAATAAAAATATGCAAAGGCTGCCGGGTCTGTTTTGACAAAGGTGAGGAACTGTGTCCCCTGAAGGATGACCTTTTGACACTCAGGGACAAAATAAATCAGGCCGATGGTATAATTCTTTCCAGTCCCATATATGTTGAAGATATAAACGGCATAATGAAGAACTGGATAGACCGAATGGCTTTCTTATGTCACAGGCCCGCTTTTTTCGGCAAGGCTGCCGTAATCATTGCAACTTCGGGCGGAGGTGCATCAAATCACGCGTTGAAGACAATGAAATCAGCCGTGCTTGCATGGGGATTTCATGTATGCGCGCAGGGTAAATTCAGAACAGGCGTATTTATGGAAGCTTCAAAAATGGAGGCCTGTTTCGGAAATCAAATCAAAGCTGCCGCAAAACAGTTATTCAGTGCTTTAAGCAATAAATCAAGAAATCCTTCCTTTTACTCACTTATGGTTTTTAAGATACAGCAAAAATACCGGCAAAAAACTAAAAGCCTGTATAACACCTTTGATTACACCTGGTGGAAGGAAAAGGGCTGGCTTGAAAATACCCGTAGCTATTATACTCCTCATAATTCCGGTTTTATAAAAGTTAAACTTGCAAGGCTTGCGGGGTCTGTGGTTTCAAAATTTTTTTTATAAATTAAAATACCTGAAAATCCTGGAGGAAGCCAATGAATGAGAACCTTGCAGCGGATAAAGCAACAGAAGATATAAACAAAATAGCGGCATTCCTGGCAAAACGCCATATCAGAGAGCTGTCCGGCAAAGCTCTGTCTGAAAAATTTGGGATAGACCGGGTGGAGCTGCTCATTGTTCTTGGGAGCAGTATGCCGTACATTGCCGAGCTGGGGGCGGATGCCTATATGGACGGATTGGCAGAAGAAATAATGCTTGCGGGAGGAATCGGGCATTCCACCAAATATCTGATGGGTAACATTTTGCGGGATGAAGGATATAATGATATTGAAGTGAAAGACCGGCCTGAAGCGGATATATTAAAAGAGGTCATGGTCCGGCATTCAAATATAGACAGGAATAAGATAATAATTGAAAACAAATCTGCCAATTGCGGCGCCAATGCCTGTGAAGCCCTGAATACACTGAGGGAGAGAGGCAAGGTTCCAGGGTCGGTATTAATACTACAGGATCCTACAATGCAATTGAGAACTCATGCGTCCTTTCAAAAGGAATGGGCCGCGGAGAAGACTCTCATTATCAGCTATGCCCCCTTTATCCCGAAGTTTGTAAACAGGGGAAATGGGATGGAATTCGCAAATAGAGGAATAAAAGGGCTCTGGGAACCGGAGCGGTTTATTGATCTGATCATGGGTGAGATCCCCAGGCTGAGAGACGATGATAAGGGTTATGGCCCAAATGGAAAGGGGTTTATAGCCCACGTAGATGTCCCTGAGGAAATAGTCTGTTCATATCAAAGACTTTTGGCCCGTTATGACGGGTATGCGGATATCAGGCTGAGAAAGTAGATTTTTGAAAGAGCCTCCTTTTTAGTCAGTACTTTTTGGCAAAATTACCGTATATTTAATAAGGACTGGTCACAAAAATACGGCTCTAACCGGATAACCGGACTAAGACCGGCCCAGTAAAATTGGAGCAGCGGAGGCTTAAAATGAAGAAAAAACATGTTATAGCGGTAATTATTGTGGTGATAATCATACTGGGAGGAGTTTTCGGATTGCAGGAATATCTCAGTCTGAGGGAATACAAGGAGCAGGTCAGGGATATGACAATATCAAATGTGGACCTGTCCAGAATACCCGACGGCAGCTATACCGGCACCAGCGACGTAAACTATGTGTCCGCGGAGGTAAAGGTCACGGTTAAGGAGCATAGGATAACGAAAATAGATCTGGTGAAGCACAACAACGGTAAAGGCGCAAAAGCCGAAAGCCTTCCGGACAAAGTTATTGAAAAGCAGAGCCTTGATGTGGATATGGTCTCCGGAGCGACGGCAAGCAGCAAAGTAATTCTGAAAGCTATTGAGAACGCACTGGAGAGCGGGGTAAAATAAGTATTCGGAGGAGGTTCCCCATGTCTGATGTAGCTGGTATTCTTGAAAATCAGAGAGCATTTTTTTCCACAGGAGAGACGAAGGAAATTTCGTTCAGAGTAAACGCGCTTAAAAAACTAAAAAGCGCTATTTTAAGGCATGAGAAAGAAATATTTGAAGCCTTGAAAAATGATTTGAACAAGTCCCCCTTTGAAAGCTATATGACCGAGTTGGGCATAGTTCTGGATGAGATTGACTTCATGATAAAAAATATCGGCAAATGGAGCAGGGCAAAAAAGGTACGGACGCCTTTCGCCCACTTTAAATCCCTATCATATATTTTACCGGAACCCCACGGGCTGGTGCTTATCATGTCACCGTGGAACTATCCTTTTCAGCTTACGCTGGCCCCTCTGTCCGGCGCAATAGCGGGAGGCAACTGTGCAGTCGTGAAGCCTTCCGACTACTCTCCAAGCACTTCCGCAGTGGTATCCGGGATCATCAGGGAGTGTTTTGATGAAAGGTACATCAAAGTGGTGGAGGGCGGAAGAGACGTAAATAGAGCGCTGCTCGGTGAAAGATTTGACTACATGTTTTTCACCGGAAGTGTGGCAGTGGGGAAGATCGTAATGGAAGCCGCTTCAAGGAATCTGACGCCGGTGACCCTGGAACTGGGAGGGAAAAGCCCCTGCATCGTTGACAGCGATGCCAATATTGACATTGCCGCAAAAAGGATCATATGGGGAAAATGCCTGAACAGCGGACAGACCTGTGTGGCTCCGGATTACCTGCTGGTCCGCAGCTGTGTAAAGGACAGGCTGGTAGAGGCTATGAAAAAATATATTGTTGAATTTTACGGCGAAGAGCCCTGTAAAAACAGTGAATTTCCAAAGATAATCAACGAAAGCCATTTCAACAGGTTAAAAGCATTGATGAGCAGCGGAAAAATAACCGCAGGAGGGGAGACAAATGCCGCAACGCTTCAGATTGCTCCCACCATACTGGAAGACGTCACCTGGGAGAGCCCTGTTATGCAGGAGGAAGTATTCGGCCCAATACTTCCGGTGCTGACATATGAAGACCTGACGGAAGCCATCGATGCCGTGAACAGCCATCCCAAACCGCTGGCGCTGTATCTATTCACCAATAACAGGGAAACCGAGGCAAGGGTGTTAAAAAGCGTTTCTTTCGGAGGAGGCTGTGTAAATGATACCATCGTTCACATGGCGACCTCCAATATGCCCTTCGGAGGCGCAGGAGAAAGCGGAATGGGCGGATATCACGGGAAGTGGAGTTTTGATACTTTTACGCATAAAAAGAGTATACTTAAAAAATCGACCATGTTTGACGTGAACATCAGATATGCTCCCTATAAAAATAAGCTGGGATTGTTGAAAAAGCTGATGTGACAAAATTTTAAAGCCGGTTTGTTAAAAAAAATGAGGGCGGGGCAAAGAGGACAGGACATTTGCCCCGGGATGTATTTAGCAAATTTATTTGAATCTCGGTATATCATCCAGATCTTCAACATCGGGATTGTTGGGATCGGCGCTGAGGAATTCCCCTCCGTTTTTACCCCTGACAACGTTATAGCCTTCAAGATTCCCCTGCTTGGCCATCAGTACGGCATAGTTGAAAGAGCAGGTATTTCCGTTTTCAAACATGACATCGGTTATGACACCGTCGTCGTTTCTTCGGACTTTTACAATTCTGTCTCCAAGTTTCATAGGCTTCTCCTTCCCCAAAAAGCTAAAGTTTTCAAAAAATCAGAAGTTTAAAAGTACTTCTAGTTCTTATAAATTTTAAAAATTCTTTCATATTTATTTTTTCAAATATCATAATCCTTAAACAGACAAAAATAAGCATATCGACTATCCAAAGCCTGCTGCGGAGTCTTTCGTCAATTTGGTAAATAAAGCTGCTGATATAATGCCTGTTTGATGAAAAAGATAAAAGTATATTAAATTCTCACTAAATTTGGAACAATTTTCTTCCGGCTTAGTCTAAGATTATAAGCCGGCAAAAACTAATATTGAAAAACAGGAGGTTTTATTTAATATGAAAAAAATAGTTTCAGGTATTTTATTGGCTGGAACCATATTATTATCAAGTACATTTACATTTGTAAACGCGGCTTCGCAGGGCGAGGTTACAGTTCCGGTAATATATATGGACGTGGCCAATCATTGGTCTAATAACGCGGTCCAGAATCTTCTGGGAAAAGACGCAATACCCTTTGCTGGAGATAAATTCCTGCCGGGGAAGGCAATCACAAAAGGTGAATTTGCGAGCATGCTGCACGATGCCGTGGGTTTAAAAATCAAGTATGTGGAGGAACCTGATGTCAAAGATTATTTTAATGATGTAAAACAGGATGCAGCCTATACTCTGGACCTGATTGACCTGGCAGTTGCAAATATTGTTGAAAAAGGCGGAAGCTTTAATCCTGACGGACCGATTACCAGGGAGCAGATGGTACACTATGTCATGAATGCCTATAAAAGCAGGATGGGCGATAAATACGTAATGATCAATATCAATCCGGCTTCTTTTAAGGATGCCGGGGAGATAACTCCGGAATTCGGAGGCGATGTGGCAAGAGCTCAGCATTACAAGGTGATTGCAGGCTCGGGAAACAACCTGTTCCATCCGAAGAATAATGCGACCAGAGCAGAGGCCGCGGTCACTGTCAGCAATCTGCTGGAGCTTCTGGATCAGCAGACCCGGATAGTTTCTGTAAATACCAATGCCACGCTGGAGGAAGATTCCCTTGAGATGAAGCTGAGCATTGTCAATGACTCAAAGCAGGATGTGGTTTTGAACCATTCTTCGGGGCAGAAGTATGATTTTGCCTTGTTGGACGCAGACGGAAAAGAGATTTACAGGTGGTCTGCGGATAAGGCCTTTATAACCGTGCTCACCAGTTCCAAAATTGAGGCGGGCAAAACGCTGAATTTCAGTGAAACCTTAAGCGGGGACGAATTTAAAGCCATAAAGGACAAGGCGGTTTATTTGAAAGCATATATAATAGGCAGTTCGGATTCCTTTAATATCAATCCCGACGGGTATGAGACAAAACTGAAATAGGTAAGTAAAGTCGATTACCATCCGCTGAAGGCGAAGGGTTAAACCGTAATTGACTTTATGAACATATGATTTCTTCTGAATAGAATGGATATGACGAGTTGATTTGTATTTCACCGATTTATAAAATGATCGTGGATATAAATCAACTCTTTTTTGGATTAAAGTCAGTTTATGAGGTAGAAAGGAGAATCGCATGCGGCATAGGGCTCCGGTGGGATTTATCCTGTCCTGGAATGGATGGCCGCGGCTTCTTTGTCGTGGGAGGAACCGGACAGAGGGTCTTTCTTTTTTTGAATTTCCCTGGTGCTGATTTTAAAATTTATAAACGATATGGTTTCTTCCTTTGCTCTCATATCAAGACTCCTATATAAAGTCAGCAGGTTTTTCTCATCTTCGGACATGATAATGTTTTCCGGATTTTTATTCAAATTCAGGCACTCTAAAAATTTTAAGACCTTTTCATGCTGGGAATCCTCCAGGGCCTGGATTTTTTTAATGATGTCAAGCATGCTGTTTTCCAGGGGTTTACTGAAAATAATCTTTTTGTTAAGCAGGTCATTATTATACTTTTCACCAGTACCATCCATAAGCCACATATCATTGATGCAGAATTGTGCTACAATATTTTTAATAACAGAAGAGGTCAATCTCCGTTCATTTTTTTCTAACATGGAAACAGCAGAATCTTTTATCCCTATCTTTTCACCAAATTGTTCCTGGGTCAATTTATTCTCTTTACGTATTTCTCTAATTCTACTACCAGTTGTAGTCATTAAATAAATTCCTCCTAAAATTCCACACAGTGAGATGATATTTCCCTATTTTTATCAAAATCTGCCATAAAATAATAAAAAATTAATTGACAATTCCACAAAGTGGGAATATAATAAGATAAACAAATATATCGTAATAATATTCAATATAACACAATATGATGACATTCTCCACATGAAAGATGTCCGGTTTATTAACTTCATTTCCGAAAACCACATCTATATACAGGGCATTATATATATAATATATATTTAGATCAGATGTATAATAATAAATGATTTTACCTACAATGGGAGGATGCAAATGAAGTTGAACAGACATATACTGGAAAATGGCAATGGTAAAAAGATTAAAATAAGGCTCATTGAGCTTGAAATGTCACAGACCGAGCTGGCGGAGCAGATTGGGGCCAGCAGGATTTACATGAATCATATCATCAGCGGCTATAGAGCCGGAGATAAGTATTTAAAGGCAATTGAAGACGTTTTGGGTATTAGTCTTGAAAGTGCCAACAGATCAACTCGATGGAGGATGAAAAGATGATTTCCTTATCGGCAGTCGAATCATGTAAAGTATTGGAGGAAGTGCTGACAAATTTGATACCGGGAGAAATGGCTTTTGCGATTGTTGAAAACGCTACCATTGTGTGGTGGGAACAATCCGGGGCTTTCAGTTCGGATATGTTTGCGGCAGAATCCGCAATTAGCAAAAAATTATCAATAGTTTCAATTCCAATTATAAAAGACCATGGAGAGGCTGACAACGCGTTTTCAATGGCTTTCCCCAGAGTAAGCATCCTTGCTGCGGTTTGGGGGGATTCTGCGCCGATTCTGGCTGAAATGTTCCCGGAAGGGGCATTCATATACCTGTCCGATTTAGAAAAAATAGCCTGCGGCAAGGAAACACCGGATTTTGACGGCACATCTCTGACCGTAGGTCATATCCAAAATGAAAATGATATTTCTTATAAAGTTATAAAATTGAAACAATCTGTTTTGACGGAGGTTGATATTTCAAAATACGGAACTTCCGTTTTTGTAGCTACCTATCCTTTATATGATGCGGAGAATACTGAAGAAATAGTTGCAACACTGGGAATTATTACACCAAAGAAAATACCTGCCTCATTACCAAAAATGTCCAGTATTATTGAAGGCGGCTTGTCAGAGATTTCTGCAACTGTTAAAGAACTTACGGTCTCCGCACTTATAAGGGAAGTAAATAAAATGTCAAATGTTTTATAACAAATGACAAAGTATTCCGAGTGAATGGAAAAAACTCTCCGGATGACATCTGTATTATGATGTCCGGGGAGTTTTTTCCGTAAATACCGTACAGGCTTGGGGAGAGAAATATATATAAGTAAAATCCGGTATATCAGAAATGAATTGAATTATAGTCCGTGGAATAGTAATATTAATAGATGACTATGGATTTACAATTAATCGGTTTTCAGGAGGATATGGTGGAAAATAATATTGACCGGCGGTATGCCGCCGGAAATAAATATCCGGGCCCGGTAGCGGCGGGAGCGATTTTCTCTCTGGTAACGATACTTTTAACCTATGGGGGAAAGTTTCTTGCCTTCAACAATAGTTTTCTCAAGAGTGGAATGGGAGAAATACTCCTTATTCTTGTGCCTGTTATGCTCTTTTTGCTTGCCGGCGGGTACAATATCAGAGAGACCTTGAAGCTCAAGGCCACAAGGCCGTTTAATTATCTTGTGATTGTATTTTTGATGATGTTCGGTATACCGGTAGTGGGGGTGCTGAATGCAATAGTTCTCGGAATAATCAGGCTGATATTCGGAAAGAACCTGCCTATACCGCCCATAAACATACCTGATACACCTACGCTTTTTATTGCAATACTTGTGATAGGCGTATCTGCGGCCGTGTGTGAGGAAACTCTGTTCAGAGGATTTATTAGCAAGGGTTACAGGGGGCTTGGAACAGCGGCTTCTCTGGTGGTTACCTCTGTTCTTTTCGGAATATTGCACAGGGATATTCAAAAAGGAGTGAGCACAATACTGCTGGGAGCGCTGATCGGCTTTATTGTATACAGGACCGGAAGCCTGTATTCGGGAATGGTGGCTCATTTTACAAACAATTCCATAGCGGTTCTGCTGTCCTATGCTTCTTCAGGGCTGTCAAAAAGAATGAACAGTATGGGAATAGAACAGGCTGAGAATTTCGATTTTTCCGGGATACCCACGGCTTCCATGATCATAGTAATTATATTTTACCTTATATTGTTTCTCGGCTTTCTGGCGGGGTTTATCGCCATCTTTTACGGCTTTTTGAAAAGTACGGAAGGGGATGTGCGGGAGCGGATCTTCCATGCAGATATGACGGGCCATCAGGACAGAGTTATGCCCATGGGAAGCAAAACGGGCCTGGCAGGCATATTAAGCCTACTGCCGGGGCTGGCGCTGATACTGCTCACCTTTGCGGGACAAATACTGGAGCTGATGAATGTGAACAGCGGAATAATCTACGGCGCCCTGAAGTCCATCGGGCTTTTATAACGCCGCTGTGAGGGAAACGGGTCCGGCTGCTGAGTTGAATCAAGGTTGGATACTTCTGATATCCCGCCCTACCAGTTCAAGCCTGTCAAAATGGCCCACGATCCTTGAAACTATGCGTTCAGTGTACAGTTCAAACAGTTTTTTAGGTCCCATGTTGGTTGAGATAATGGTTTTGCAGGGGGACAGCATATTTTTTGACTGTCGGGTGTTCAGTATATTCAGCAGCTCCGCATATCTGGCATCACTCAGGGGCTCTGTCCCCAGATCGTCTATAATCAGCAGTTCTACCGAAAAAATACTCTGGTATTTATCGTCGTCATAGTTGTCTTCCTTAAAGGCTCTCATCTTGTGCTCCGTAATGATGTCAAACAGTGCGGGGGCGGTCAGATAAAGCACGGTCCTTCCCCTGTTAAGCAGCTCCCTGGCAATGCAAAAGGAGAGATAGGTTTTTCCGACTCCCGTACGGCCGCTGAAAAAAAGGTTCTTCTGATTGGGGTCGTCTAAATTGCAGGTGAACTCAATGCAGGCATTTTTAATATTATTGATGTTTTCCCGGGGGGATATGGCTATCCCGTATTTGCCCTGGTCTGTTTCATCCGGGTACAGCCCCTCGTTGAATTTTTCAAAACACTCGTCTCCCGTAAGGCTTATATTGGACCTGGAAAAAAGGTGGCTTATTATCTGCTGCTTATAGCAGGAGCACCTGCGGGAGCCTGTAGAATCGGTTATGTAGCCCGTATCTCCGCATTTCCGGCATTCATGCTGGGGCTCGAAATAATCCGCGCTTATATTATTGCTGATTAATATCTGCATTTTCTCATGGGAAAGAGCTTTTATATCCTGGTCAAGCTGCTCCAGTAGCCCGGTGGTTCCGCCGGAGGCAGTCAGTATAAGCCGGTTGTACTTGAGGCCTATTTGACTGATCCCATCGTCGATTTCCTGCAGCCGGGGTATTTTTGAATACAGCTCCGCTTTGCGCTGTTCGGCCATATCCGCCGCCCGCTTCTGCCTTCTCTCATATTCTCTTGCAATTATATTATGTATATCCCTGTTCATGGCTACTCCAACTTTACTTTAATTTTTTTATTGTAAAATTAACAAGCGTCTGCTTTACAATTATTTTGTTTTGGAGGTATTGCTGAAAAAGTTTTCGTAGTAATCATCGCTGTACTGGCGCTGTTCAAAATTGTCCCGCTGGGAATCCTTCGTTCCGGACTTCTGGGAGCCTTGCGTATTTTGATACTGCGATCTGGCGCTGCTTTCATATCCCGTTATCTCCTGCGCCGTAGACAGGCCCAGGTCATGCCATCTGGTCAGAACAGTGTTTAAATATTTAAAGTCGGGATTGGTTTTACCCACTGTTTTCTTGAGAGCTATTTCAATGACATCGAAACCGTATTTAAAATCGATTACCCATTTTTCAACATATTCATTTTCATATTCGGTAAGCGCTCTGCGCAGGCGGAGCTTCTTTATAATAGTACCCTTGATGCCGCGGACCTGCGACATTTCTTCAAAATATTTCTCCAGGTCAAAGAAATTCTGAATGCCGCGCCTGTGCCAGTTGGCCGCCACAGCCTCAATATAGCTCTTGTGAAAGGTGTTGTTGTCATGGCAGTACTTAAATAGAGTATACATGACATCTTCGTCAAATTTGTATATGGAAAACCAGTTGTCAATGGTCAGATACCAGTTTGGGGGCATAAGGCCCTGGAAAAACTTCGAGTTGATGGCGGAGAGCGTATTGTTTCTGCTCTTGTTTTTTTCAAAATTTTCACTTGCCTGCTCAGGCGTCGAAATAGACTTCAGGCGGTAAACCCGTTTAATTTCGGCATCCTTCAGATCGGCAATCTGCACCTTGTCATTGGACCAGCCGATAACTTCAAGATTATCCAGGTTTGTCAGCGCGGCTTTGATTTCATCCAGCGTCATATTCAGGGTCTTTGCCAGCTCGTCTGTTGTGGCATTTTTATTGTGCTTGCATAAAAACAGAATATACAAATAGACCTTCACGCTTGTGCTGTCCATTGAAGGCATATATTGGCTTATAAAAATATCTGACACCGACGTGTCAGAGTACAGAAGCGGCTTGGAATCTTCAAAATACATTTTTTACTCCCTCATAAATACATTCTGTTGCATACCCGATAAATATTTTAAGATTAATAATATAAAAAATAATAAGTTAATTATAGCATAGCACGGCATGAGCCGCAATTAAATATAGGTCTGTTAAAAGGGGGCGGCAGAGTTTGAAAGCTCTGCTGTTTTTATAAAAAATGCAATTTTCAAAAATGATTTATGCAAAATAATAGATTTGATAGTTGTTTATCTGCAACATGAGCTGTAATTTGCAGGAATTTGAAATCATGCTTCAAAAATCTATTGACAGATCAAATACCAAGGTGATAAACTAACTGTAATCATATTGGAAAACAGCTACAGAGAAATCTCCGTCTGTAGTCCTTTTTAGTATTGGGGAAAAGTTAAATAACAAAATAATTTAATATCTGTTTTAAAATAATATAAAGGCTTTCCGGCCGATACATACAAAATGTATGACAATGTTTGCACGATGGCGTGTATTCCCAGGGTATACTTACGGGAATACGCGCTTTTTTAATTTCAAATTTATTTTCTTATAGGGAGTGATTTTATGTTTCAAGCAGTGGACGTTATATGGATGCTGGCCGCGGCGGCGCTGGTTTTTTTTATGCAGGCCGGGTTCGCCATGGTGGAAACAGGCTTTACAAGAGCAAAAAATGCGGGAAACATCATAATGAAGAAGTTGATGGATTTTGCTCTGGGATCTTTAGTATTCTGGGCAATAGGCTTCGGGCTTATGTTTGGTTCCAGCCAGGCCGGGATCATCGGACTGCCGGGCTTGTTTGCAACCGGTGATGGGATAAATCCTGCTGTTCCTGGTCCTGCTTTTCTCATATTCCAGACTGTACTGTGCGCCACCGCAGCCACCCTTGTATCTGGTGCAATGGCCGAGCGTACTAAGTTTATAGCATATTTTATCTACAGTATTGTAATCAGCGCGGTCATCTATCCCATATCGGGGCATTGGGTATGGGGCGGAGGCTGGCTGTCAAAGCTTGGTTTTCATGACTTTGCCGGGTCCACCACCGTTCATATGGTGGGAGGAATAGCGGCGCTGGTGGGAGCTGCCCTGTTGGGCCCGCGTATTGGAAAGTATGATGCGGAGGGGAAGCCGAAGGCAATACCAGGGCATAGCATAACACTGGGCGCACTGGGAGTCTTTATAATCTGGTTCGGATGGTTTGGCTTCAATTCGGGTTCCATGCTTCCGGGGGCCGGAGGAGACACGTTGACAAAAATGGGTCATATATTTATTACAACGAACCTGGCTGCCGCGACTTCGGCGGTGGTGGCAATGATCATAACCTGGATCAGATTTAAAAAGCCGGATGTATCTCTGACCTTGAACGCGGCACTGGGCGGGCTGGTGGCCATTGCCGCGGGCTGTGATGCGGTGAGCTCCGCAGGGGCAGTTGCCATTGGCGCGATTGCGGCCTGCATAGTTGTTTACGGCATTGAATTTATTGACAAGTCCGCAAAAATAGATGATCCGGTGGGCGCAATCGGTGTTCACGGCCTGTGCGGAGCGGCAGGCACCATATTGGTGGGTGTATTTGCAACCGACGAAGGGCTTTTTTACGGAGGAGGGCTGCAATATCTGGGTGTCCAGGTGCTTGGGGTAGCCGCGGTTGCAATGTGGGTTACGGCTTCCATGATGATACTATTTGCCATAATAAAGAGAACAGTGGGCTTGAGGGTCTCGCGTGAAGAGGAGATTGCAGGCCTCGATATAGAGGAGCACGGCCTGGCAAGCTCATATGCCGATTTTATGCCTACCATCCCGGCTTCTCCGGAAGAGTATGAAGAAGCGCCGGTCAATGTTGAACAGGCCGTTCCCGTCATATATAAAAACCCGGCGGAGTCTGCGGGTCCTGATGTTAAAATGACAAAGGTGGAGATCATCACAAAGCAGAGCAAATTTGAAGCTCTGAAGGTGGCCATGAATGATATAGGAATAACAGGAATGACTGTTTCAAATGTTTTGGGCTGCGGCATGCAGAAGGGAAGCATGGAATACTACCGTGGAATCGAAATGGAGATAAGGCTTCTGCCCAAGGTCAAGGTGGAAATCGTGGTCTGCAAGATACCGGTGCCAACAGTGATAGACGCGGCAAAGCGCGTGCTCTACACCGGCAAGATCGGGGATGGAAAGATTTTTGTATATGATGTTGAAAATGTGTTAAAGGTGCGCACCGGGGAAGAAGGGTACGATGCTCTTCAGGATGACGAGTAGCCCAATAAAATTACAGAGCGGAAAAACCGGTTGCGGTTGGTTTCCGGTAACCTCCTAAATTTATATGCCGGATTTGTTTTAATAAAAATACACAAGGGTATAATCAATAGTATAAATAATTTAATCTGGAGGTATACAAATAATGATCAGTGAAGGACTTAACAAGCTTATAAACCAACAAATACAAAAAGAATTTTATTCGGCATATTTATATTTAGGTATGGAAGCATACTTTGCAAATCTGAACCTGGACGGTTTCGCCAATTTTTTTCATATACAGGTACAGGAGGAGCGGGACCACGCATTGAAGTTCTTTAATTATATAAACCAGAAAGGCGGAAAAATTGAGCTGCTTCCTATAAAGGCGCCGGATGCGGATTTTAATTCGGCTGAAGAGATTTTTGCGGTTACCCTGGGCCATGAACAGCTTGTGACCCGTTCCATATACGACATTGTAAATGCCGCTGTGGAGGAAAAAGACCATGCCACCAATACCTTCCTGCAATGGTTTGTAACAGAGCAGATCGAGGAGGAGGCCACCATGGAGAAATACTTGAAAAAGCTGCAGCTTATAAAGAACGATCCCAACGGCCTGTTTATGCTGGACAATGAGCTTGCCCAGAGGGTGTATACTCCGCCGGCGCCGGGAACCATTTAACAGCAGGTAAAATAGCAGCTTTACGATTGTTCATCAACGAAAAGGCATAAAAAAACGGGAGCGGTTTAATATAACCGATCCCGTTTTTACTGTCTTAATTCTTATTTCAAAGTTGCCCAGTTTAATATTGTAAAACCCAGTTTGGTTTTAACAAGGCCGTCCAGGTTCTTTGAAATTTCTGCAGGCTGAGTGTAGAAGTAGATAGGAGCTATGGCCATATCTTCATTTACCAGGATTTTTTCAGCATCGTGGAACAACTGCATACGCTTTGCAGGGTCAGACTCTTTTCTTGCGCCCTGTATAGCTGCATCATACTTGGGATTGCTGTAGAAAGCATTGTTCTGTCCATTTCCTGTAGTAAACATATCCAGGAAGGTGGAAGGATCCATGTAATCGCCGAGCCAAGCATTTCTGTTGATATTGAATACAGCGTCTTTTCTGGACTGCTGGAAAACATTCCATTCCTGAGCCTGAATCTCAACTTCAATACCCAGTTTGGTCTTCCACATCTGCTGGATGGCTTCTGCAATAACTTCATGCCCTCCACCTGAATTTATACCGAAAGTGACCTTCGGGAAGTTCTTACCGTCGGGATAACCTGCGTCGGCAAGGAGCTGCTTAGCTTCAGCAACGTTCTTTTCATAATCTTCAGCTTTAACTGAATATGCATCTCCGCCGGTTGTACGGAAATCAGGATCCTGTGCAACATCAGCTATACCGTATGGGACATAGGCCGATGCCGGTGTCTGACCGCCCTTTGCAACTTTTTCAACTATATAGTTACGGTCGATGGCAAGTGAGAAAGCTCTTCTTACCTTCGGATTGTCAAAAGGAGGCTTGCTGTTAACCAGATCCAGGTAGTATGTTCCTAACAGAGGAAGGATCTGAAGCGTTCCTGCCTCTTTTTCCTTGGCGATTTCTTCCTGAGGAATACCTTCTGCATATGCAACCTGTCCGTTCTTAAATGCGGCAAGAATTGCATTTTGGTCGTTCATCAGGAACCATTCGATTTTTGATGCTACTATAGTATCTTTTGCCCAGTAGTTATCATTTTTAACAAAGGTAATTTTCGAATCATGTTCCCAGCTTTCAAGCTTGTATGGTCCGTTACCAATATAAGTAGATGGATTAAGCGCCCATTTTTCCGGATCTGCAGATACAATATCCTCTCTCTCAGGAGCCAATGCAGGGAATGCGGTGATCTCGGTAAAGAAAGAGCAAGGATTTTCAAGTGTTACCTTAAGAGTATTATCATCAGTTGCTTCTACGCCGAGGGTGTCAACAGCAGCTTCTCCGGCATTGATTTTTTCACCGTTCTTAAGGAAGAAAAGATAATATGAGTAATCTGCGGCGGTATCCTTGTTAACTGTTCTTCTCCATGAGTATACGAAGTCTTTTGCAGTTACAGGCTTGCCGTCCGACCATTTTGCATCTGTGCGGAGATGGAATGTCCAAACAAGTCCGTCAGTGCTTATATCCCATTTTTCAGCAACACCGGGAACGATCGAACCATCCTTGCCAAAGGTCGTTAAACCTTCAAATGCGCACAGGATATAGTCTCCGCCGTCAACAGCGTTGTTAAGTGACGGGTCAAGTGTTTTTGGTTCAGCAGCGACAACTGCGGTTATAGGTTTTGCATTTGCAGCAGGCGCATTGCCTGTTGAGCTTGTGCCTGCAGTTGAACCTGAATTATCTGCCGTGCTTCCACAGCCTGCGAATATTGTTACTGCCATAACAATCGCAAGCATTAAGGCTAAAAGTCTTTTCATTATTCATACCCCCTATTATTTTTAAATTGATTGATATTAAGTCCAGTATTACAACTACTAATATTTTCCCATGAATAAAAAAGTTTATACTCTTTTATTTTTTAATCCGACGTCGACCTCATCAGATCATCACAGGTATTTCATACTTTCTTTGCAATATGGAAAAATTAACTTATATATTTATAAATTACCTGCGAAATGGCAGGCAACATAGTGTCCTTTGCTGTATTCGGTAAATTCAGGTACCTTCTCGGCGCAAACATCTTTTGCATACGGGCATCTTGTCCTGAATTTACATCCTGAGGGGGGATTTACCGGTGAGGGGATCTCGCCTTTCAGGATAATCCTGTTACGCTTTTTGGCAATCTCGGGCTCAGGCTCGGGGATCGCTGTCAGCAGGGCCTTTGTATATGGATGAAGAGGATTTTTGTAAAGCTCTTCCGATTCCACCAATTCTACTATATGGCCGAGATACATAACTCCCACTCTGTCACAGGTATGCCTGACTACTCCAAGATCATGTGAAATAAACAAGTAGGTGAGATTCAGTCTGTCCTGCATTTCTTCAAGAGTGTTTATTATCTGCGCTCTTATGGAAACATCCAGGGCCGAAACCGGTTCGTCGCATACGATGAAGTCGGGTTCTACGGCAATGGCGCGGGCGATGCCTATCCTTTGACGCTGGCCCCCTGAAAACTCATGAGGGTAGCGGGAGGCGTGCTCTGTGTTCAGACCTACCAATTGGAGCAGGTTTCTTATTCTATCGGCTCTGTCTTTTTTTGAGTTTGAAAGTTTGTGAATATCCAGGGCTTCTCCCACAATGTCCGAAACTGTCATGCGCGGGTCAAGAGAAGCATACGGATCCTGAAAGATATACTGCATTTTTTTTCTGTAAGGCAAAAGCTTTTTTTTCTCAAACTTTGTTATGTCCACGCCTGAAATTTTAACTGTTCCGCTTGTGGGATCGTAGATTCTCAGTACGGAACGTCCGAGAGTGGTTTTACCAGAGCCTGATTCACCGACAAGACCCAGGGTTTCACCTTTATATATATCAAAAGTAACGTCGTCTACGGCTTTAACATGTGCTTTTTCGCCCATATGATTCCGTATCTGAAAATATTGCTTTAAGTTTTTTACTTCAACCAGCGATGCTCTGGAGTTTTCATTAGCCATTGTATTTTACCTCCGCATTATCTTTTACCCTTTCATCGTAAAGCCAGCATGAAGTGGTATGACCTTCGTCCACGTTATGTTCGGCGGGCATATGGCCGATACAGACCTTAAGGCATTCTTCACATCTGGGAGCAAAAGCGCAGCCCTTGGGAAGATTCAGAAGGTCAATAGGAT
This sequence comes from Bacillota bacterium, assembly GCA_023397905.1. Taxonomy (GTDB): domain Bacteria; phylum Bacillota; class Clostridia; order Acetivibrionales; family DSM-1351; genus Ruminiclostridium. The sequence goes on from JAEWSZ010000232.1 coordinate 27,040, forward strand.
TTCCCTGAATAGGGATCAGCTTTTCTCCCTTTTTATTCAGATCCGGCAAAGAGCGGATCAGCCCTTTTGTATACGGGTGGCTTGGATTGTGGAATATGGTGTACACGGAACCCTGCTCGACTATCTTGCCGCCGTACATTACAATGACTTCATCAGCCATATCGGCTACGATTCCCAGGTCATGAGTGATAAGAACTATAGCCATGCCTGTCTTTTTCTGTATTTCCTTCAAAAGCTCAAGGATCTGCGCCTGTATGGTCACATCAAGAGCAGTGGTGGGCTCGTCGGCTATGAGAAGCTTGGGATCTCCGGCCAGCGCCATTGCAATCATGGCCCTCTGCCTCATTCCGCCGGAAAATTCATGAGGATACTGAGACAAACGCTTTTCAGGCTCATTTATACCTACCAGGGACAAAAGCTCTATCGAACGTCTCTTCATTTCATTCTTTGAAATTTTACCGTACTTGTGGCGCAATGACTCGGCTATCTGATTTCCTATGGTAAAAACGGGATTGAGGCAGGTCATAGGATCCTGAAAGATCATGGCCACTTCATTCCCCGCAAACTGCAGCTTTTCAGATCTTGCCATTTTGGATACGTCTTTTCCGTCAAAGGTAATACTTCCGCCCACTATTTTACCCGGCTTATCGATGAGGCCCATAATGGAATAGGAGGACACGCTTTTGCCCGAACCCGATTCACCTACGATTCCCAGAACTTTTCCGGGCTCAAGTGTATAGGTGATTCCATTTACGGCCTTGACCTCGCCTGCAGGTGTAAAAAAGGATACTTTCAAATCATTTATTTTAAGTAATTCTTTTTTCATAATAAATTCATTCCCTTGTCTACCGAAAAATCCGGCATTAATATTTGTCTAAAATATTTATCTAAAGAGTATAGTCCTGTACAGACATATGATATACCCTGAAAATTCAAATTTGTAACTTGCCAATTCCTGAGAAATGCCTATTTCTTCATTCTCGGGTCAAGTGCGTCTCTGAGGCCGTCGCCGAACAGGTTCATGGACAGTATGATCACACTGATGGTCAGAGCAGGGAAAACCAGCATATAAGGATATGAGAATATACCCTTCAAAGCGGTCTGCGACAGAGAACCCAGTGATGCCATGGGGATTGAAACACCAAGACCTATGAAACTTAAAAACGATTCGACAAAAATGGCTTCAGGAATTTTGAGAGTGGTGACTACGATGATCTGCCCTATGCAATTTGGGATCAGATGCTTTAAAATAATACCTTTATTGCTTGCGCCTAAAACCTTGGCTGCAAGTACATATTCCTGCTCCTTGAGGGAGAGGATCTGACCGCGGACTATTCTGGCCATGTCCACCCAGTAAAGCAAAGCCAGAACAAAAAATATGCTGATTAATCCGACTCCCAGACCTTTTAAGAAATCAGGAGCATTTCCTGAAGCAAGGAATTTATCAATAGGATCCTTTAAAACAACCTGCAGAAGGATAACTATGAGTATTGTAGGAATCGAGTATATTATATCTACGATTCTCATCATGACTATATCCACCCATCCGCCTAAAAATCCCGAGATAGCGCCATATAGTATACCTATTATGGAAATCATTATAGCCGCGACGATACCAACCGAAAGAGAAATCCTGGCGCCTATCATGGTTCTTGTGAACAGGTCACGCCCAAGGCTGTCCGTACCGAAAATGTGCTGGGCATTGGGTTTCAGACCTTCGCTGCCCTGATTGATCTGGTCGTATGCATATGGAGATATGACAGGACCCAGAATGGCGGCGAGTATGATGAGTGTTATAACTACCAGCGAACCCATTGCCACCTTATTGGCTCTCAGCCTTTTCCAGGCATCCTTCCAGTAACCCACCGACGGACGCATAACTTCCACAGTCGCCTTGTCCTCTGCTGAGGCAGGCACAAACAATTTATTATCTATAGCTTCAGAATTATTCATATTTGACATTTTGTTATCCACCTACCCCTTATCTCGCAATATTTATTCTTGGATCGACAAATCTATAGATTATATCTACGACAAAATTCATAAGTATCAGAATTGCTCCGAAAAATATGGTAACGCCCATTATTGTCGGGTAATCCCTTCCTGTGATACTTGTTACAAATGAACTTCCCAGGCCCGGGATGGAGAATATGGACTCAATGACAAAAGAGCCTGTCAGAACGCCCGCTACCATTGGTCCGGCATAAGTTACAACAGGAAGAATACCGTTCCTTAAACCGTGCTTAAAAATAACCACTCTCTCGGAAAGGCCTTTTGCCCTTGCCGTTCTGATATAATCCTGATTTATTACATCAAGCATTGATGAACGCATGAGTCTCGTTATAAAGCTGAGAGGGAAAAACGAAAGTGCAAAGCCCGGCAGAATGTAGCTCTTAATGGTATCAAGCTGGCTTATGGTAGGCAGCAGGTGAAGCTGTACGCCAAAGACGACCATGCTTACCGTTGCCACAACAAAACTGGGAACGGCGATGCCTATGGTGACTATGAGCATTATCAGCCTGTCGACACCGGAATTCTTTTTAAGCGCGCTTATGGTTCCCAGGATAATTCCCACAAATATGGCGATTGCACAGGCAAAAAGGCCTAATCTCATGGAATAGGGGAATTTTCTGGCGATTATGTCATTTACAGATTGTCCTGAAAGTGTTATCGAATCACCAAAGTCACCTTTGATTACATTTTTGGCATACAATTCATATTGAACCAGCAAAGGTTTATCCAGGCCGTATTTGGCTTCCAGATTTGCCAGCATCTGAGGAGTGAGCTTTCTGTCACCCAGAAACGGATTGCCGGGTATTGAGTGCATCAGAAAAAAAGTCAGAGTAAACATTACCCAGAGCGTTAACAATGAAATTAACAAACGTTTTATTACATATTTTAGCATGTGACCTCCCAACCGCGACCCTATTAAACGCGGGATAAAATTTTACTGCTTAAAAAATATCTCTATTAGTTATAAAACAAATATTAAATATTTATTTTAAGAAAATAAGGTATATAACACAAATTAGACACAAAAAAACAATCAGTCTGGTATGGTGAATGTCAGCGACATCTTCGTCGCCCGATAATAGCAAACTGACGTGCCATTTAATTTAGTACATAATTAGTGCATAAAAGTAAACGTATTATATGGGCGAATTATACACCAAAATAATAAAAAATACAATAATTTATTGACATATTAATTCTTGTAAATTATTGTATTTAGGCCTTTTGAGAGGATTTGTAATAATTCTACAAAAAATTATATCAGAATATGTAAAAAATACCCATTAGCACTGAGACGTGTTAACACTTTAATATAGTATATAAATAAAGTGTTAAAATTTTTAATTTAGTATAAATAAGGGTGTTAAATTTTACATAAAAAGAGCGCTGTCTGCCAAGCCGGCAAATGCAAAGGTCTCCGGATACTATAATTTGAATGCGCTTATTGCATTTTTGAGGTCATTGGCCATTTCGGACAGGTCTCCGGCAGCTTTGGAGATGAGCTCCACAGATGCAAGCTGTTCCTGGCTTGAGGCTGAGATCTCCTGGGAGCCGGCGGCGGATTGTTCAGCCAGAGCCGCCATATCATGGGTTTGTGACAATATATCCTTTGAGGCTTTCTCAATGCTGCCGAGCATTCCTGCGGCCCTTTCAATATCCTCTGAAATACCCTGTACGGATAACTGGATGTTGTTAAAGGCTTCCCGGGTAACATTTACGGCTTCAGTCTGCTCACCGATGATCTCTTTGGCCTTGTCTATGTTTTCCGTTGCAGCGGCATTTTTTTCAATAGTGTCCTTTACAATGACTGCGATCTGTTTGGCGGCCGAGGAAGACTCTTCGGCCAGCTTTCTGATCTCTTCGGCCACAACGGCAAAGCCTTTGCCTGCTTCCCCTGCCCTGGCGGCTTCAATGGCGGCGTTCAATGCCAGCAGATTGGTCTGAGCAGATATGGAATTTATCAGATCGGAGATATTACCTACCCTGCTTATGGATTCTGTCAGCTCTGCAAGAGAGGTGTTCACAAGACCTGACACCTGGACATTTTCCTGCATTTTGCCGGTTGTGACCAGAACCGCATTTTGCCCTTCGGACACCAGCTCCAGGGACTTTTTAGCCGCCTCCACGCTTTGGACGGTAGCCTTGTCCACTTCATCAATCTGTCCGGTTATTACGGATATGGTGTGGCTTGCCTTGTTTACGGCGTCAGCCTGGTTGTTATTGCCCTGGGCTATTTCATTAATGGCGTTTACCACCTGATTTATGGTCTTTGTATTCTCATCGGTGGAGGCATTGAGTTCCCGGGAATTGGCCGCAAGGCTGTTGGATATGCTATAAAGGCTGCCGATAGTATTGCGGAGGGAGTCCCTCATGTCGGATACGGCTTTTGAGATCAGGCCCATTTCATCCTTGCGTTTCAGCATTTTATCAAAGGATTTGTCAAAGACGAGATCAAAATGAGCGGTTCTGTTCACCAGTGCAACAACTCTGGAAATCGGCTTTGTTATAGTCAAGGTGATCATTACGCACAATATAATGGAAATAAGGGAAACGGCTCCGACAACTATATCCAGAATAAGGGTTGCCCTCCTGGCGGTATCGGCGCTGGTCCGGTATATCTGATCGGCATGGGAATTATTATAGCCTACAAGATCGTTTATTGTGGAATCAAAACCCTTAAATACCAAATCGCCGCCGGATTGGTAAAGCTCCAGCGCCTCGTCATATTTGCCGGATTTCGCCAGGTCGGTGGCTTTGGTTAAAAAGTCCTGCCAACCTGCAAGATCCTTTTGAAAGGTCTCAAAATTCTTTTTTTCATAATCATCGAAAGTGGTATTTTTATAATCTTTTATATCATTTTCGATTTTGGAATTGCAATTTGCAATATCCCTCAGAGCAGATTGTTTTGAGCCGTTGTCGTCACTGTATACCAATTTGAGCACATTGGCGTAGTTGCGATGGGACTGTATGCTGATATCGTTTAATATTTTCACTGCGACAAGGTTGTCATTATAGAAGTCTGACAGGACTTTTTCGGAATTCATGCTGTTCATGTTTCCGATTGCACCGACGACAAAAATTCCGATCAGCATTATCGCTATAAGAATTATAAGCTTGGTGCGTATTTTCAGATTGCTTATCATACCCATTTTTTTCATCCCTTTTTGATTAATTTATTTATCTATAATATTTAAAAATATTTAAAATCGGTCCGATGCTTTAACGATTTGTATTATAACCAAAACATGAGAATTCTGCAATTATATCACGGCACAAAAAATAAGACAAAATGAGACAAAAATACTACATCCACATGATGTGGATGTAGTATTCCCGCGGTTATGTGACGGCCTGCTTACAATTTAAATTTTCTCACCATCTCAATGAGCTTTCTGGAACTTTCACCGGTATTTCCGGAAAGCTTAACGACTTCGTTGGATCTATCGGCGACGATCAATACCTTTTCGGCGATATTCTGGGTTCCCAGGGCACTTTCGCTGTTTGCAACCGACACCTCGTTTATTGCCTTTACCATGTTCTGAACGGTGGCGCTGAGCTCCTGGGCCGTGGCGCTGAAATCCTGAACCATTTCATTGATGAATTCGGCGTCCTGAAGGTATTGTTCGCTGGTTCCCACCTGGTTTTCATAATCCTTTATGACAGTTGACTCTATGAAATCCAGAACCTGTTCCGAGCTATCGGTCAGGTCTTCGACCGAGGAAACGACCTGTTTTGTAATATGCTGTATTTCGTTGACGGCATTTTTTGAATCCTCCGCCAGCTTTCGGATCTCATCCGCCACCACCGCGAAGCCTTTGCCGGCTTCACCGGCTCTGGCCGCCTCTATTGCGGCGTTAAGCGCAAGCAGGTTGGTCTGGGAAGTGATTTGCAATATGGAGTCCGAAAGTAATTGGATTTTTTCCACCGCCCGGGAGTTTTCAATAGCTTCCCTCAATTTGCGGTCCACATCTGTTCTGGTATCATAAGCGACAGTCTGGGCCGAAACGGCGTTTTGCTTCAAACTTTCAGCCCTTTCGGTGATTTTTCCGGCTGCTTCGGCTCCGTTTTGAGATTTCTGGGCGATTGCCTCTATTGCCTTTTCTATCTCCTGGGAAGCCGCGTTCATTTCTTGGGCTGAAGCCGCGGTTTCCTGCATGCTGGCAGAAATCTGCTCCGTGGTGGCCGAAACGTCTTCTATTTGCAGAGTGAGACCGCCCATGTGATCATTGGTGCCCGATACGGTACCGGCCACCAGCTCGGCCTCATTGACCACTCCGGTGATCAGCGCCCGCAGTGCTTGCTGCATATGGTGTATTGAGTCCGAAAGCTTTCCGATCTCGTTCCGGCTCCTGATCTGAGTGTCACCTGTCAAATCGCCGTTCTCAATTTTTTTGGCGATTCCCATCAACTTATATATAGGCGAAAGAATGACTTTTGAAATCAAAACGTACAGCAGCAGGTTTATAATAATAAAGCAAGCCAGGAATACCGCTACAGTTATTATAATGATGCCGCTTACTTTGGAATAGGCTTCGCTTAAAGGCATTACGGCAACAAATTTCAGATCTGTGTCCCCAATGGGAGTATATACCACAAGAGATTCCTTTCCTTCAACGGAAGTGATCAGGTGGTTGCCGGACTTCGCGGCCTGAATAGCGGTTCCAAGCTCTTTTATGTTAGTGTCCTTTTCATCGGTAATTTTCTGCTTCAAATTTTTGTCCTTGTCCTTGTGGGCCAGATAAAAACCGTCGGCCGAAATAAGATATGCGTAACCGGTATCCCCGATTTTGATACTCTGGATGGATTTATACAGTTCGTCCATACCAACGTCAAGAGTGACGACGCCGGTGACCTTCCCGTCTTTATGTATAGGGCTTGTGGCGGTTATCATATTTACGCCTGTTACCGCATCTGCGTACGGTTCGCTCCATACGACATTTTTATCGGTTGAGAGTCCGTCCTTGTACCAGTCAAATTGAAAATAGTCGTTTTCCTCTTTGCTGTAATCCCAGGTAAGGGTTATCTTGTCTCCGTCTCTGTACATGTACGGTCCATAGTATTTTTGAGATTTATCATATTCAAAGGGTTGAAGCCAGAAACCGCCGCCTACAATCAGGGAATGGTTTCTGATATCGTTTTCAAGTATGGGGAAAAGGGTATCTTCGGAATATCCCGGCATTATTCCAATATCAGAAGCATAGAGATAGCTTGTTTCCGACAATTGCTCAAAGGTCGTATTTATTTTTGAAGCTTCATGTTCCACCTGGTTCTGGATCTTGGTTATGGCTTCGTCCTGAAATATATTTCTGAAATTAAAGAAAATGATGCAGCCGGAAACCAGCAGGCATACTAAAACTACTCCGGAAACCAACAATATAAAAGTGGTTTTTATGCTCTTCATTTATATCACTCCTGTCAGTTAAGATATGTTAGAACAGTAGTTATGGAGAAATATCAGGGTCTGTTATATGTATTACTACAAAGTTACCAAATTATTCGACAAAATTCTATTTACATCTGCTACAAAAAGCATAGCTAAAAACTGGCATTTTTCAGCAGTTTAGCCAATAATTCCGTTAACAATTTGTTAATAATATACGAATGTTATGGGAAGCTGATTAATATGTATAGTTCGTTAGTTCATTAGTTTTTGAATTTACGAATTTTGGTGAAGTTTATTAGTGACAGACAGTTTTATTAGAGCTATAATATAGACTTAAACCAGTCGATTATGAGGTCACGAAATGAATTTTGATAAATTTAAGCTGGATAAGGCCATGGACAGAGAAATAATCAACCTGGCATGGCCTTCCATTACGGAGCAAATACTTGAAATGTTCGTGGGAATCGCTTCTACAATTTTTATGGCATGGTTGGGAACGGCTGCGGTAGCCGGAGTCGGAATGGTCAACATGCTCATGAATTTTCTACAGACCGTTTTTGCGGGTCTTTCCATAGGAACTACGGTGATAATAGCCAGGGTGACCGGTGAGGGAAATATTGCAGAGGCAAAAAGAACTTTGATTCAATCGGGTTATATGGCAATTTTAATTGGTATCGTCATGCTGATCGTGGGAAAGATTTTTTCATTTTCCATCCTCAAGCTCTTTCTGGGAGGGGCGGAAGAGGCGGTGTTCAACCTGGGATACAGCTATTTCGGAATAATACTTTTCAACCTGCCCTTCTTTGTACTGGACATAATAGTTTCGGGAGCCATGAGAGGCGCTGGAGATACAAAAACTCCAATGGTGATCACCGGAGGGGTGAATATCCTGAATATATTTCTCAATATTGTACTTGTTTTCGGAGTACCTTTTCTGCACATACCGGGAATGGGGGTAATGGGCTCGGCAATTGCGGTCACAACCTCAAGAATTATCGGCGTAACCGCCAGGGTGCTTGTGCTGTACAACCGCAAAGGGCTAAGGCTGAATCTGAGTCTGAAGGACGATTACAGCCTGAAACCGCAATTGATGAAGAGGATAATAAATATAGGCGTGCCGGGATTCATAGAGCAGGCCGTCATGCAGGGAGGCTTTCTGATACTGCAGGTGATCATTGTTACAATGGGCACTGTGGCCATGGCGGCCTATCAGGTGGGAATAAACATCAACGCAATCGCGTTTTTCCCGATTTTCGGTTTTGCCATAGCCAATACCACTCTCGTGGGGCAAAGCCTTGGGGAGAAGCAATACGACAGGGCCAACACATATGCTTATGAAAGCCTTAAAATAACCATGATCTTCGGATTTGTACTGGGTATCCTGATGTTTATATTTGCCCCTCAAATGGCCAAGCTGTACACCCATGATCCATTGGTAATAAAAGAGGCTGTGGGCATTGTACGGACATTTGCGGTACTGGAGCCCTTAATGGGCGTCCTCAATATCTGTTCGGCAACCTTGAAAACCGCAGGTGATATTAAATATGTAATGGTCACGTCACTTATAGGTTTATGGATCCTCAGAGTACTGCCGTCATACACCTTTGACAGGCTTTTCAGCTGGGGGCTTGTTGCGGTTATGATAGGCATAATGCTGGATTTCACCGCAAGGTCCATGATGTATCTGGTACGTATGAACAAGGGCAAGTGGAAATATCTGAAAGTGTGATCTGGAAAAAAATACATCCATGCTCCACATAATTTCTACAAATCATTTTGCTAAGCTATTGAAAAATGATGTTTTGCGAAAATTATGCGGGAGCTGAATCATGAATAATAATGCTATCTCTACAGAAAAAGGAAATGCTGCGGCAAATCACAAACGCGTTCTTCTGCTGGACTCAATCCGCGGTTTTGCGGCGGTGAATATGACCATCTATCACGCCTTGTACGATCTGGTCTATATCTATCTTGTATCCATACCCTGGTACACCGGCACAATAGGGCACATCTGGCAGCAGGCCATCAGTTCCACTTTTATTTTAATATCCGGCGCCGCCCTTCATTATGGAAAGAATAAATATAAACACGGATTGATTATTTTCGGTAATGCGATGCTGCTTACGGTGATGACGACAATTTTTTTACCATCCCAGCGGATCGTTTTCGGTATTCTTCATATGCTGGGTGTTTCTTCGTTGATTTTCGGGGCGCTGAAGCGTTTTCTGGTCAAAATCCCCGATATACCGGGCGCTGTTCTGTTCTTCCTATTGTATATGCTCACCAGGGGAGTTCCTTCCGGATTTTTAGGTTTTGGTAAGATTCAATTTATACCATTGCCAAAGTGGCTGTATTCCACAGACTTTTTGTTTCCATTGGGATTGCATGGCAGCAGGTTTTATTCTGCCGATTATTTTGCACTGATCCCCTGGTTTTTCCTCTACCTGGCCGGATTTTATCTCTGGGGCGCCGTAAAGGAAAAAATCAGGCTTAAGAACAGGAACATTCCCATACTCACGCAGGCGGGCCAAAACAGCTTATTGATATATATGCTGCATCAGCCTATGACCTTATCCATACTGTTTATTCTGAACAAAATGCAGATGGTATAGCGGCAGATTACATAAAATTACCTGCCGCCAAGAACGGATTCCGCAATAGTGTCTGCAAGCGCCGACAATTCCTCCAGCTGCGAGGCCTTTAAACCGGAGCGGATGACGAAGGGCTGTGCAAGCAGCTCCATTTCTTTCATCTCAGAAAGCAGCTTCTGCATGACTGTGTGCGAAGCCGGCGCCCAGGAGCCGTTGCCCACCAAGGCCACCTTTCTCTTCTGAAGGTTCAAAGCGGCCATATCCCGCAGAAGCGCTTCCATGCCGAAGTAAAGCCCCATGTTGTAAGTGGGGGAGGCAAGGACCATATGGCTGTATTTGAAGGCATCCGCTATGACTGTGGAGGCATGGGTTTTGGAAACGTCATAAACCCGTATATCCTGCACTCCCTTTTCGGCCAGACGGTTTGCAAGGATATTGGCCACATTCTCCGTATTGCCATACATGGAGGCGTATGCCACAAGAACTCCGTTTTTTTCAGGGGCGTACCTGCTCCAGTAATCATATTTGGAAAGAATATAATCAAGGTCTTTGCGCCATACCGGACCGTGCAGAGGGCAGAGTATCCGTATTTCAACATCCGACAGCTTCTTCAGGGCCGCCTGCACCTGCATGCCGTATTTGCCCACAATGTTGGTATAGTAGCGGCGGGCTTCGTCCAGAAATACATCTTCAAAATCAACCTCATCGCTGAAAAGATTCCCTGAAAGAGCGCCAAAGGTACCGAAAGCGTCTGCAGTAAAAAGGACCTTCTGCTCTTCTTCATAGGTGAACATGACCTCCGGCCAGTGCACCATGGGAGCGAAATAGAAACACAGCCTGTGGGATCCCAGGTCAAGCCGGTCCTTTTCACGCACTTCATAGATCCGGGACTCAATATCAAAATCATAGAACTGGCGGATCATCTGAAAGGTCTTCTGGTTGCCGACAATTTTCATACCGGGAAACCTCCGGCAGAGCTCATCTATGTTGGCGCAATGGTCAGGCTCCATATGATTTACCACCAGGTAATCTATGGACCGCCCGTTCAATACATGATCGATGTTTTCAAAAAACTGCCTGGTGATGGAGGAATCCACGGTGTCAAGCAAAGCCACCTTTTCATCCATGATCAGATAGGAATTATAGCTAACGCCATTCGGCAGGGGAAACATATTCTCGAACAGAGCAAGTCTCCTGTCGTTCCCCCCTACCCAGTATATGTTAGGAGTTATTTGCCTTGTGCAATACATAATATTCACGTCCTTCCTGCAATAACGTTTAATTTACGGATAATATAATCGTGTTTTAAAGTTATCTGCTTCGATAATTTACTATACCAGTTTCTCAGGGCATATGCAAGCCGATAAGGGGGGATTTTAAGGCTGAAAGAAGAGTCCGGGTTTTATCCGGCTATGGAATTTTTGTATTCGCTGGGGGACATCCCGGTTTTTCTTTTAAAGACCTTGCTGAAATGAAAAGGGTCGCAAAAGCCTGTTATGGCGGAGATATCCTTTGTCAGAATATCAGGCTGCGTTCTCATAAGCTCCTTTGCTTTTTCCACCCTGAGATGAAACAGGTAGTCCGTGGGAGACATTCCTTTGTAGTTATAGTAAAGCTTGCTCAAATAGGAGGGGACCAGCCCGAATTTTTCTGAAAGCACTTGGTTGTTTATGGGTTCCGCATAATTGGCGGCAATATATGCGTCGATTTTTTTCAATATTAAATCAATACTTGCGCCGGCATCGGAATTTTTTAGTTTCAAATCAAACAGCTCCTGAAAAATATACCATACATTTCTGAAAAGGTCCTGATAGCTGCCCGAATCGGAGATAGCCTGATTTATCTGGAAATCAAGGTCTGTGAAGTTGACGGCATTGTGAATTTCAAGGCTGTTTGCGCATATGAAGGCTATGTCCTTCACCAGCTTTTCAACCCAAACCTGCAGGTAGCCTGCGGATTCCCATTGGCGGAACAGGTATAGAAGCTCATTTTTTAATGATGAAATACTTCCGCTTTCCGCACATTTTTTGAGCCTTCTCTCATGGACCACATCAATAAAAGGAAACTCCGTTTTTATGGAATCCCCCTTAAAGGCTGTTGTTCCGGGCCTGAAAATCCGGGAGCCGGCAAATACCATTTCCTTATTGAGCCTGGTCCGGAGCTCTTTCAGCATGGCTCCTATGTTCTCAAGATCCTCCGTATATGGACTGACGCAGATGTTAATATAGCCGGTGCTGCACTTCAGCTCATTAAATACCGAAGCCGTGATGTAATCGGCCCTTTCGCGCGACGGCTCCTGAAGTGTCAGGATCGCGACTCTTTCCACTCCTGTGGCCCCTTCGAAAGCAAAGCAGCTTTCGTTTGCAAGCAGGGACCCGGATATCAGCTTTTCCAGGTCGGTATTTTCCCAGAAGGCTTTTCTGGGGGAATAATAGTCTATGGAATAGGTGGGGAAGGAACCGGCGCAAAAAAGCATCAAGAGCAGGTGGCCGCTGTTGACCAGCTCCGGCCTTTTGTCCGGAGCAATGCTCCTGTTTCCCAGTATGGAGCTGAAAAAATCTATTTTGAGCTTGTTGTTTTTGTGGTTTACCTTGCTTGCAAGCTTTTCCAGAAGGCCCGAAAGCTCTTCTTTATTCAATGGCTTCAGAAGATAATTGTCCACGCCCAGAGACATGGCAGAACGGGCATAGCTGAATTCACTGTAACCGCTCAGTATGGCTATCTCCATATCAAGATTTTTTTCGCGGATATGGCGGATAAGCGCCAGCCCGTCAATGACAGACATCTGGATATCCGTAAAAAGCACATCCGGCACATCTGTTTCAAGCAGCTTAATGGCGTCGGAACCGTTATCGGCCATTGCGGTGACCTTAAATTCCTGATTCACCGATTCAATGGCGTTGCAAATACTTCTCAGAATCGGGGGTTCGTCCTCAACTACCATTACCTTGATCATAAGCAGGACCTCCTATAGTTATTTTAGTGCCCTGAAAGGTGTCGTTTTCCTCTATTTTAAAAACCATTTCCTCCCTGTATAATAGTCTGAGGCGCACTATGGTGTTGATAAGGCCCATTCCGCCCAATTTCAGGTCCTTTATGCTGGAATAGGGGTTTTCTACAAAGTTGTCCACCTGCTCGAAAATTTGTTTTATCTTATGGTCTTCAAACCCGGAACCGTTGTCCAGTATCTCTATATACCAGTTGTTTACCCTGCAGTAGGCTTTGATTTCAATATACCAGGGGGGTGGAACTTCCTTGAAACCGTGGCGGAAACAGTTTTCTATTATGGGCTGCAGCGTGAGCTTGGGTATATTGGTCTGTTTATTATTCAATTCGTCGTCCACGGATATTTTATAATTTAATTTATACTCAAACCGTATTTTCATCAGCTGCAGGTAATTCTCAACATGGCGTATCTCGTCGAAGACCGGTGAAAAATCGTCGTTGTACGAAGTTGAGTATCTCAGCATGGAGGACAGGAGGAGGCATATCTGGGTGGTTTTTTCAGCTCCGGCTTCCTGGCTGTCCGCACTTATTACCGAGAGCATATTGTATAAAAAGTGGGGGTCCATCTGCGACTGCAGAGCGATCATCTGGGCTTTCAGTTCGTGGGATTTGGTCTGCACAAGCTCATCCATGGAATCCTTCAGCCGTGTGAACATTTTTTCAAATAAGTGGTTCAATTCTATAATTTCATTGCTGCCGTCAGACCCGGCGATATCCATCGAGAGATTGTCCAAGGTAACCTGCCTTACAGAATTGCGGAGCAGCTTCAAGGGCTTTGAAAGCCTGTTTGACAAAATGAATATAAATACCAGTGAAATTAGCAGAAGCCCTGCTCCCGTCCATATTATGATCATCCGTGTGAGGCGGATGGGCTTCATAAGGTTTTCTTCCGGCTCGGCGAGAATGAGCGTCCAGTTGGAATAGGCGGATCTGGTGTAAAAGACGAATTCAGGCTTATCGGTTATGGGGCTTTGGATAGTTCCATTTCCAGAGGGAGCCGGTCCGATTTTATCCATATAATACCTGGCGGTATTTCCAGTAAATTCTCCGTATACCGGGTATACCACATCCCCTTCATTTGTAAAAAGGTACATCTTCATGTAGGAGGCGTCATTTTGCTCTAAAAGCTGGACAAGGCTTTCATAAGGCTTTTGCGCTTCAACGATTCCAAAGGAATCATAGCTGCTGGGTATAATGATCTGTCTCAGCACGGAGATGACCTTTTGATTTCCTGTGTTTGTCCAGAAATCATCATGTGTGGGCAGTATTACCTTTCCCGGTCTGGAAATCAGCTGGGAATACCATTGGCCGTAATTATCGCCGTATACCAGCTTTGAGATGGTGTCGGGATTGTCACGTATTCCGGTGCTTATATAATCACCGCTGCTGTTGTAAAGGCTGGCTCTGAAAGGAGTACTCAGATTGGCAAGGCAAATGGAGGCAAGGGTGTCCGATATTTGTTTTGTATTCTCATTTACTATGGAAAAATAATTCTGGCGGGCATCAGCTTTTTTTATACCGGAAAACACATCTCTTATCAGAGGGTTTGTTATTACAAAAAGAGTGGTTTTGTCCATTTCCTGCAAAAAGTTGTCCACCTGCCGCATGGTGCTGGCAGTCAGCTGGTTAAGGTTGTCCCTTGATTGTTTAAGCGCGGTTCTGGAGATGTATATTGAGAAAAAAATCAATGAGAAGGAAACGACCAGCACAAAAATGATTGAATGATATATAAAAAGTTTTGTCTGAAATCTAAAACCGTTGGACATCTTCCACATAACTCCTTCATACAAAGCTATGATTAGATTATATCACAAAGCCCGGTGTTTTAACGGTTTTTTAAAACCAGACATGTTTCTATTTAATTTCAGACATTCATTTATTTTTTTTGCTGATTATAATAAGAACATAAGATGCGCCAAAGATGTCCCATCAAAAAAATAAAATTATAGGAGGTTCAAAATGATCAAGTCAAAGCTAAAGTCAAGTTTGGCAGTAATAATTTGTATCCTCATGGTTGTGTCCTTTGCCGCATGCGGTCAATCAGACTCTTCGGCCGGACAAAGCACCCAGGGGCAGACTGCGGATACTGCCGCTCAGAACAGTGGAGCCAAGGAAGCGTTTACCATAGCCTACCTGACTTCAACAACAAAGTTCAAGGATGTACAGAAGGAAATGGCCGACAAGCTCAAAACCAATGAAAATATTACGGTTGAATTTCAGATAGTGCCGGACGATCAGTATATAACACTGGTTAAGAGCAGAC
>JAEWSZ010000162.1 GCA_023397905.1 Bacillota bacterium
AGATGGCCAATAATTCGCCGGTTGTAACCGGACGGCCAGCTTCCCATATGACCTGCATAACTTCCATTTCAGTTTCGGACATTTTTTGAAAATTGTTCATGTGTACACCTCTCTGTTCATCACCGCACGTCTGCGGCAACCAATGACTACATCCATGTAGTAATTATACTTTACTACATGGATGTAGTCATTGTCAAGAGGTGGAACCATATTTATAAAAGAATATAAAATTCACATTTTATAGATCCCGTATTCTGTTTTTGAGCTCCAGGACTTTCTGTTCAATGAGCTCCGCGGTTTTGACAAACTCAATCATGCTTTTGCCTGTGGGGTCTTCCAGGCCCCAATCCTCTCTGTACCTGCAGGGCAGATAGGGACAGTTTACATTGCACCCCATGGTAACGACCACATCCACGGGAGGGATATCCGATATGAGTTTTGATTTTTGAGTTGTATCCATATCAACATCGTAAAGCTCTTTTATTACGGCCACCGCATCCCGGTTGATCTGCGGTCTGGTTTCAGTTCCGGCTGAATAGGCTTCAAAGCTGTCTGCCGCAACTATTTTTGATATGGCCTCTGCCATCTGTGAGCGGCACGAATTATGGACGCAAACAAACGCCACCTTTATTTTATCCGGCATTATGGCGTTCCCCCTCTCTGTTGGCGAGCTTTCGCTTTGGCAATCCGTTCTCATCAAAAAATTTTCTTTTAAACGCCAGCGCTGCATTTACAAGCGCTATCATTACGGGAACTTCGATCAAAGGACCTATGACCGCTGTAAATGCCACGTCGGAATTGATTCCAAATACCGCTACGGCTACCGCAATAGCCAGCTCGAAATTGTTGCTTGCCGCCGTAAAAGCCAGGGTAACAGTCTGGCCGTATCCGAAGCCGCCCCTGTAGGACATATAAAAACTGGCAAAGAACATAACTGCGAAATAAATTAGAAGAGGTATTGCAATTCTGATAACACCGACGGGATTTTTAATGATTTCCCCGCCTTTTGTAATAAACATGACGATGATGGTGTAAAGCAGTGCTATCAGCGCCAGAGGGGAAATTTTGGGGAGAAAGGTCTTTTCATACCATTCCTTTGACTTGACCCGGATTAGACCAAATCTTGATATAAAACCTGCGGCAAAAGGTATGCCCAGGTAGATAAGCACACTTTTGGCAATTTCCCATATTGATATATCTACGGCCTGCCCGCCCCATGAGAGCCCCAACCATCCGGGTATGAGCGTAACAAACATGTAAATGTAGACGGTGTATAAAAGTATCTGAAACAGGGAATTTAGGGCCACCAATGCGGCGCAGTACTCGTTGTCGCCTTTGGCAAGGGTGTTCCATACGATCACCATCGCTATGCAGCGGGCCAGCCCGATTATTATGAGCCCGGTGGCAAAGCCCGGCATGTCTCCCAGCAGTAATACCGCCAGAACAAACATTAAAAGTGGCCCGATAATCCAGTTCTGAATCAGAGAGAATACCAGGACCTTCTTGTTTTGCGCCACCTTGCCTATTTCCTCGTATTTGACTTTGGCAAGGGGAGGATACATCATAATTATAAGGCCGATAGCTATAGGCCATGAAACTGCGCCCGTACTCAGTGTGCTCAAAGTTTCAGCCATATGGGGGAATAAATAACCTCCCATAATTCCTATTGCCATCGCCAGGAATATCCATAGGGTCAGAAATCTGTCTATGAATGATAGTCTTGCTTTATCTGCGCTTTTCATTTTGCCAATCCTCCGATTTGCGATGCTCCAAATGACATAAACGGTGAAATCTCATATAAATCAACCGTTACAGCAGTCACCGCTTTTACACTTATTGCAGATGCAATCTTCTTTTTCGGTTGTTATGAGGCTGAAAAAGGATATGATCCCATCAGCCTTTTCCCTGTTAAGGGTGTACCTCATCCAGGCCCCGTCGCGAACCCCGGTTACCAGTCCGCTGTCTACAAGGGTTTTCATGTGATAGCTCAGAGTGGACTGAGATATGCTGAAAGCTTCAAGTATCTCGCACGCGCACATTTCACCGCAGGACAGCATGTCAATAATCTTTAGTCTGGTTTCATCGGATAAAGCTTTAAATGCCGGAACATATTCTGCATAAGAGTATTCCATTATAATTCCTCCCAAATAAACATATTGATAAACTTCAATGATATCGAAGATTATCGATGTACTTGAGACAATAATACCAAACATATCGATAGTTGTCAATGTGAATGCCTGATTTGAAACAGTAAAATTTGAAAAAAGTGACTTATAAATAATTAAATATTTCTGTGATCTGTCTATTTTCTTATAATTTTCCAGTGACCACCTCGTGCAGAGCCTACGCGTTCTATAATATCATGATCTTGTAAATATTTTAAATCTGTTTTAATTGCTTTTAGGCCAATGCCTGATTCTTTTGAAATTTTGGGTATACTAATGAAAGCATTATTACTAATTAATTTTATTATAGTTTCATACCTCTGTGCCTTCTTTTCGGAAAAATTTTCAGGTTCCTTTTCAGGTCCCTCTTTAAGTCCCTTTTCAGGTCCCTTTTTAATAATTCTATCTTCAGGTGCTGTAAATTTAATCATAATTATTAATGCATGTCAGTCGTCTGATCTATATAAGATTCGACCGCATTATAAAAGCTTAAAGCATTCTCGCACTGCATATTTGCTTCTTCCTTCGACAATATAAAAAAGTCTTCATAATCGCTTTGATTTCTAATGAGAAAAGCTGTCCCAATGATTTCAGAAAATTCATTTTTAAACAACCCGGTTTTTAATATAGTTTTGCCTGAAGTATGAAATTGTTTCTTTTGCTGTCGCCAACCTATATTTTGAAAGCTCAATCCGATTTTTATTAAGCATTTAGTACGACCCCCTCTGCTTCAATATTGGCATAGTAGGGTACATCTTCCTTGTATTTCTCAAAGTCGGAAAACGATAATATTGATGGCGATAACATGATACCATATTCCAAATCAATATCTGAACTAAATCTGACTATTTCAGCAAGGTGCTGGTTTAATACCGATCTGTCCATATCAACGATGACAGCGATGTCAATGTCAGATTCATTGTCACAATCTCCCCTGGCATAAGAACCGTATAGTATTACTGCTTTTAATGCACTGCCGTATATATCTCCAAATTTATTGACCGTCTGGGAAAGTATGCTTTTTAAAGTTTTTTCATCACACATTCGAGCACCGCCCTAATATATTCATCTTTCCAGCGTTAAATTCTGTACTTTTTTATTATACCCTATTTCCAGGTAGGGAACAATAACGGCAGACTATACAAAATCCATTCAATTCTCTAATCCATGCAAAAAATCAGAGGGTATATACTGTGATGTATATACCCTCTGATCTCACTGTGGCGCGCCGTAGAGAATTCGAATCCCTGGCCTTCTGATCCGTAGTCAGACGCTCTATCCAGCTGAGCTAACGGCGCAAATATGTGCATCGCGTTAAAATCACGGTGCAGATTATATGATAATACATATTGAGCAAAAAAGCAACTGTTAGTAAGTGAATAGCCCAATTATATTTTTGGCTGCAGGGCTAAAATGAGGTATCTATAACTTTGCGAGGTATCTGATCAAACAAGGGGCTTATGGACTCACGTTTCTGGATTCTGAGGATACTCTCGGCAAACAGCGGGGCCGCCGAAATCAAACGTATTTTCTTACTGTTCAAGGCAATGGGATTGTTAACGGTGTCGGTGCTCAGCAATTGCTCAATACAGCTTTTTTCGATTTGCTCCAGGCCTTTGGAGTTTAAAAGTATATGGGACACACATGCAAATATGCGCTTTGCTCCGTGCTCCTTCAGCGTATTTGCCAGGTCAGTCAGAGTACCGCCGCTTATGGTGAAATCATCTACGATTATGGCATCCTTGCCGTTTACGTCCCCTATGAGTTCAAGGATTTTGGCATTTTCACTGTGATCATAGCGGGCTTTATCACCGATTACGGTAGGAACCTTCAAACAGGCCGAATATTCCCGTGCTTCCTTCGCAAATCCGGCGTCAGGCGACACTATGACATAATTGTCAAGTTTAAGGGATCTAATGTATTCACATTGGAGCTGCATACCCTGCAAATGGTCTACAGGTTTTTTAAAGAAGCCCTGTACCTGGGGACTGTGAAGGTCCATGGTAACAATCCTGTCCGCGCCGGACAACTCCAGACATTCGGCGCAGACCCTTGCTCTGATGGATACTCTGGGTTCATCCTTCTTATCTCCCTTTGCATAGCCGAAATAGGGAATGATTGCGGTGACTGAACCGGCGCTGGCCCTTTTAAAGGCGTCCAGCCAGAAGAGTATCTCCACGAATTCGTTATTGGGGTCCAACCCTATGGACTGGACCAGGTACACATCCTGCCCTCTGACAGGCTCTTCGATACGGACAAAGGTATTTCCTTCGGAAAAATTACGAACTGTGGATTTGCCCAACCCGACGCCTATATAGGAGCATATTTTTTCTGCAAAAGCCTTGCCTGAGCTGCCGCTGAATATTTTAAAACTATCAAGCATAAATTATTCCTCCGGAAATAGTAGTTGCCAAATCTGCTACCATAAAAATAGTTGCACTATGATTATTTACATTTGATTTTTGCATTAATCAAGAATTTATTAATGGTCAAATGTACATTGACATTGTATCATATGCATATTCCGGCACATCCGGACGGATATTCCGGTTTTATCCGGACAGTAAACCGGCACATCCGGACACCTTGTCTGTAAGTTGATTTTATTCCTGTCTTTCATCTTTTTCAATACTTTTTATCGTTTTTCCTGCCATGACTTCTCTCATGGATTTTTTTGAATCAAGGGGTAGTATATATGAGTTATGTATTATCCTGTCCATGATTGCGTCGGCTATTGTGGGATCAGGAAATAGGTCATACCATTTGATGTGGGATACTTGCCCTGACAGAACTGTTGATGCTTTGTTATATCTGCTTTCAGCTATTTCCAATATGTCTCGGCTTTCTTCAAGCGTATATGATTTTAGTCCTATATCGTCAAGTATGAGAAGCTTGGTATTCTGAAGACTTGCCATATATTTTAAATACCGGTTTTCATTTTTGGCATCTTCAATTTTCAACAGAAGTTCGGGGATTCTGTAATACTTTACAGTATATCCATGGCGGCAAGCTGCGTTGCCAACGGCACAAGAAATGTATGTCTTTCCTGTGCCGGTTTTCCCAGATATCACTATGTTTAATTTTTGTTCTATGAATGAACAGCTTGAAAGCTGTTGTATATTTTTCTTATCAAGCTTTCTGTCGGTTGAGTATTCAATATCCTCAATGCAGGCGTTAAGTCCAAGAGAGGCGTTATTAATGAGCCGTTTAATTCTTGAGTTTTTCTTGCTCATCCATTCGCTTTCAACCATTATGCCGAGTCGTTCTTCAAATGATAGTTCTTTCAGTGATTGGTCGGGATTGCTTAGCATGTTTGCCGTTACCTTCAGCTTTAAATCCCGGAGCTTTTCTACTGTCTGATTGTTAAGCATTTATTCCACCTCCTGTAAAGGCACTGCTGCCTCTGACGTTTTCATGGGTAATTATCTTTTCAGTTCTACTTTTGGAGGCTTTGGCTGTAACCTGCTTTAGTATTATGCTGAAGTACTTATATGAGATGGTGTCTTTATCAAGTGCCTCACAGCTGGCAGCCTCCATAATTTCGTTAGAATAGTTGCCGGCAAATCTCATAATACCCATACAAGTACGGTATGTCTGTACCGGATATTCACGGCTTTCAAGTATACGGCTTATGAACTTTTTTGTGTTAGGTCCTGTCTTTTCTGCCCAGGACAAAAATCGGTCAGAGCTCCAGCCGTAAACTGTTCTATGGTTTTCAGGCATATGCTCAGGCAGAGTTATGTAGCGTTTGAATTTATTGCAGTTCCTCGGATAGGCGGCTACTCTCTCCCTGCCAATATATATTTCTACCGTCCTTTCAGTAGCACGTATGGAACAGGGAATGTTAATGTGAGAGTGATGCACACTGTAGAAAAAGCCATCAAATTCTACATGATAGTTGAATTGTACCTTTGTTTCCTTCCACTCGGAATATTCATATTTCACTTTAGGCAATGGCTGCAATACAGGCTTGTCTATCTTTTCAAATGCAGACAGCCTATTGCCTTCCATTTTCTGAAAAGGCCTGTTTACAAGTTTAACAAGCTCTTCGCTGATTGCCTGGTTGATTTCATATATGCTGAAAAACTGCTTGTTCCTGAGTGCTGCAATTATTCTTCTTGAAATATTCAGCACCATATTTTCGTCGGCTGCTTTATCCTTTGGCTTTGCAGTTCTGGCGGGCAGGATAGTTGTTCTGTAGTGTCTTGCCATCTCGTTGTAGCTTTTATTAAGCACAGGGGCTATTTTGTCCGGTTTAATTACAGCAGTTTTGGTATTATCGGAGATGGTGATTTTAGGAACACCTCCAAAGTATTCATAAGCCCGAACATGGGCATCAATCCAGTTCGGAGTTTTCATATCATCATAGGCATAAGCAAAAGGGTAACTGCTTGCCGGAAGTACAGCAACGAATACATATGCAGATTTTAACTCACCGGTATTAGTATCGACATATGACATAGTATCTCCAGCCCAGTCAACCTCAACTTCTTCGCCAGCTTTATGCTCCTTGTGCATTGATATTTTGTTATTTGCTTTGAAATTACGGTATCTTTCACAGAATTGAGTGTACATAATTCCGTCAGGATAATTCTTTTGTACTCTTCCCATAAAAGCATAAGGGTTACATTCTTTTTCTTCATTTCACAAAAGATGTATTCCAGATCTGGTTCAGGGGGTGATGATTTACTTTCTAACGGTGGGTAGATCCTAGACATTAATTGCTTATCGCTAAGATCAATTGGCCACTTAATCCCTGCTTTTTCAACTCTTGAAAGGATTTCAGCTACAGTTGATTTGCCACAGTTACAGGCCTGCCCGATTTCTCTTAGTGATAATCCTACTTCATGTTTTAATATTAATATTTCTCTTGCCTTGAGCATTTCCAGCCTCCTCATCGCTTGGCCCCCTTTAATCATACTGATTAAAGAGTACCAGTTGTTTTATTAACTCGACAAGGTGTCCGGATGTTCCGAAATGGTGTCCGGATAATTCCGAAACCCTGTCCGGATGTTTCCGGAATCAGTGTCCGGATGCCGCCGAAATATGCATTCATATTCCAATGATTAGACAAATGTATAGAGAATGGCTTAAAATTCATGAGTATTTATTCGGAATATCTTCAAGCTTATGGTAATTATTCAGAGGTTCCTATACCTTTTTTTGCTTAAAGTAGATATTCCGAACAAATTACACCATATTGACGGCAGGGCCTTGACGTTTTATTCTTTACCAAGCAGTAATTAAATCGGTTTCTTTATACCAGTAGAACGGTTTCTATTTTGTCAAAATAGGGGAGTCTCTCTATTACTGGGGAGACTTGACTTCCGGCGCCTTATCATGACGGGGTTTGCAGAGTACTGTGCTGCAATTTCATTAAAAATAATATAACTATTTCACTGGGCTCTGATTCTGTAACTAATGAAATAAATAAGATCATTTCTCCATTTTTTTTCTGTATAGGAATAGAAATAATGTTAGCATTATTTTCATATAAAATATCTATTGAAAACGTTTTTCTTTTTTTTGATAGATTAATATTTTCTCTGATTCTATTTTCTAGATCCCTTTCAATAGTGAATCTTAAGAATTTATAATTTCTGTATTTTAATGTAATAATGTTGTTAAAAGTATTATCATTTACTAAAAATAAAGTTTCATTTTGAAAGTTATCAAAAGATTTAGAATTAGATATTTCATTAATAGTATTTATAAATACATTACTTATCAGGGTTCTAACCTGCTCTGAATTCTCCATTAATGTCACGTCCTTTTGTTGTATTAAACATTATATGTTATAATTTGTAACATTTTTATATATTTAATTAGAATATATCATGTAAAATTATTATAATAAATTATACTATAATATGTCAAATAAGTAAGTGTATACTAATATTGAATAATAAGTGAGGCCATCACCGAATTCAAACTAATAAAGTATGGAGGTTTTTATGAAAAACTTAAAAAAAGTGATTATTCCCTTTATGTTAGTATTTTGTTTATTAATTTCAAGTTTC
The DNA here is from genome assembly GCA_023397905.1 of Bacillota bacterium. Taxonomy (GTDB): domain Bacteria; phylum Bacillota; class Clostridia; order Acetivibrionales; family DSM-1351; genus Ruminiclostridium. The sequence goes on from JAEWSZ010000162.1 coordinate 8,189, forward strand.
CCTGTGTGTGCAGCATCTTCATCTATCGATTCTTTACCTTCGGATCCATCTGGGGTATGGTATGCACCAAATGGAGGTACATGGATTGCTACTGAAAATCTTGAGAATGATTTATTATTATATCCTTACAAAATCGTATATATTACTTATGACCAACTAGCAAGAATGCAAGCTGACAAATTATCATCAAGTGATTTATCGTCTATGGCCAACATAATAAGAGATCAAGGTCTCACAGCATTAATAACATGGTTAACTAAAAAATTAGGTGCAACAGTTGCTAGCAAGTATATTCCCTATATTGGAAACGCCGTGATTGCATATGACCTTTTTAGTGCTGCATCATCTTTAATAACAGATACTAGATTTGCTCAGGCAATAGCTGCAGGACATGGTATTGCAGTTCAATACGGTTCGACATTTTCTGGTAGTTATTATCAAGCTTATGATGATTGGAGCTCAATATATGTATATAATCCAAAGGGTATAAGAGGGACATTTACAGCTAACAATTAATGATGATATAAGTAAACAATTTTAGATTAAAATAAGTCCTCAAGAAGATATCTTAGGACTTGTTTTAATCTGTATTAAAAGAAGATATTTTGTAAAAACCTAATAAAATATAGACTTATAAAATAAATCCCATATAATATATATATATATATATTCAATATATGGATGGTGAAATATATGAAAAATAAATTAGAATTATTAAATGTATTACTACTTTTAATAATAGTTATCTTCTTTATTTCAATATTTAGAAGAGATAATTATTATTTAAATATAGCAACAATAATAGCTGGATGTTTTGTATTTTTTATTTTGAATGTTGTTGAACCTATTAAAAGTTTCTTTTTTGATAAAAGCTTTAATGTTATTGTACTCCTAAGTATTATAATTAATTTAGGTCTAATTGTAATTGCATTATTGTATTTATTTGCTTTTAAAAGTTATATATTAGTTCTTATATCTATATTTTTATGTATTTTTAATATTTTATTGGTTTTTTTCGTTAAGAAAGAAAAAATATTTGCCAATTATATTTTTTTATCAGTTATGTTATTATACTTATTTATTAATTTATCTAGATTTTAATATATTTTATTGTCTTTAAAGTTGCATTATGATTATTTACATTTGGAATGGGGGTTATTACGGATATGATCTTTATGTCATAGCTAGTCCAACAGTGACATTTACATATGGAAGTACTAGTATTGGGAGTCAATCTTTAAGTTACGATGGTAATGTAGTAACTGATCCAAGTTGGATTTGGGATTGCATGAGTAGTAATGCAGCTAAATCATTTCCTTACTCATATGTCACAGCCTCTTCATATGGTACTTTTTGGGCGCCAGATGCTGTAATTTGGCCACCGATTTATTTACAGCCTAGTGCGAGAACAATAAATGTATCTGTATCGTTTTAAAATATTTTTGATTAAGGAGATATATTATGAAAAAAAGTTTGAATTAAATAAGAAAATCATTATAATTTTCTCAGTCTCAATAATTATAAGAAAAGGGGACAGAGTATTCTGCCCCTTTCACAATCCAATATTTTATATATCCACAGGAACTTATCCATAAGGAGTTTATCCATAGAAATTTATTTAGCCACAATATTCACCAATCTGCCTTTTACAACAATGACCTTTTTAACTTCCTTGTCCACCAGAAATTGCTTAATCTTTTCATCGGACAGGGCAATGGCTTCGGCCTCACTGTTTTCGGCATTGGCCGGGATCTCTATTTTCCCTCTTATGGTACCGTTGATCTGCACTGCCACCTCTATGGTATCGCGTGCCAGGGCTTTTTCATCAAATGCCGGCCAGGTCTGATTGAAAATGGAATATTCATAACCCATCTGTTCCCACATCTCCTCGGCAAAATGAGGAGCAAAAGGTGATACCAGCTTGATAAGGTCGACTATGGTGTCACTGAAAAGCTTGATATTTTTCGTCTTGACCTCGGAATCGTACTTGTACAGAGCGTTTACCAGCTCCATGCAGCGGGAGATCGCAGTATTGAACTGAAAGCGGTCGGTGTCCTGGGTAGCTCCCTTAATTGCAGTGTGGCGGACAAAATTCAGCTCCTTGTCGTCCCTGTCGAGATCTGTTCTGGCAGGTTTGGCTTTCTGCTCCGCGAGGCTCTCAATAAGACGCTCGATCCTTGAGGTAAACCTGGAGATAGCTTTTATGCCGTCGTCGCTCCAGGGACCTCCGTCAACGTAGTTGAAGCCGAAGCCCAGGTACATTCTGAATATATCCGAACCGTACTTTCTGACGTATTCGTCAGGTGAAATGGTATTCCCCTTTGATTTGCTCATCCTGTTCCCGTCAGGCCCCAGGATGGTTCCCTGGTGTACCAGCGAAAGGAAGGGCTCGTCAAAATTCAGGTGTCCCAGATCCCGCAGAGCCTTTGTAATAAACCTGGCGTAAAGCAGGTGCATTGCCGCATGCTCGGCGCCGCCCACATATTTGTCAACCGGGAGCAGCTTGTTTATCCACTGGGTGTCAAAAGCCTTTTCGCTGTTTTTATTGTCCGCGTACCTCAAGTAGTAGAAAGAGGAGCAGACAAAGGTATCCAGCGTGTCCGGATCCCTCTTTGCGGGGCCTCCGCACTTAGGGCAGGTGGTGTTCATAAACTCATCGCTCTTTTTAAGAGGCGATTCGCCGTCAGGTGCAAATTCCACATTGTAAGGGAGCAGAACAGGCAGGTCCTTTTCGGGAATCGCAACCTCGCCGCAGTGTTCGCAGTAGACCACAGGTATGGGAGCACCCCAGTACCTCTGCCTGGAAACAAGCCAGTCCCTGAGCCTGTAATTGATCTTCAGGCTGCCCTTGCCGTCTGCCTCCAGTTCTTTGACTATGCCCAGCTTTGCATCGGCTGAGGACTTTCCGTCAAATTCCGCGCTGTTTACAAGAACTCCGTATTCACAATAGGGCAGCTCATCGTTTGAGCCGTCTGCACTCTTTATAACTCTCTTTATGGGAAGGTCGTACTTCTTTGCAAATTCATAGTCGCGTTCATCGTGGGACGGCACTGCCATTACGCAGCCTGTACCGTAGCTGGCCAGCACATAATCCGCAATCCATATGGGCACCTGTTCACCTGTAATGGGGTGAACAGCATAGGCGCCGGTGAAGATGCCGGTCTTTTCCTTACCTGTGGAAAGCCTCTCTATTTCAGTCTGCTTTTTGGTCTCTTTTATATAGGCTTCAACTGCCGCCCTGTTTCCGTCGGCGGTGATTTTGTCCACAATGGGGTTTTCCGGCGCCAGAACCACATAGGTCACGCCGTACAGTGTATCGGCCCTGGTGGTGAACACTTTGAAAGCTATATCCTGGCCTGCCACCTTAAAGGATATCTCCGCCCCTTCCGAGCGCCCTATCCAGTTGGTCTGGATCTTCTTGGTCTTCTCGGGCCAGTCTATGGTATCCAGTTTATCCAGCAGTTCCTGGGCATAGGCCGTTATTTTGAAAAACCACTGGGTGAGGTCGCGCTTGGTCACTTCGGTGTCGCATCTCTCACAGGCGCCGTCGATAACCTGCTCGTTGGCAAGCACTGTGTTGCACTTGGGGCACCAGTTTACAGGTGCGTTCTTCCTGTAAGCCAACCCTGATTTATATAATTGAAGGAACAGCCACTGTGTCCACTTGTAATAATCGGGCATGCAGGTCTTGATCTCATAATCCCAATCAAAGGTGGCACCCATTTCCTTGAGCTGCCCTTCCATGGTTTCAATATTTTTAAGTGTGGAGTCCTGCGGGTGGATACCTGTTTTTATGGCGTAATTTTCCGCGGGCAGTCCAAAAGCGTCAAATCCCATGGGATGGAACACTTCAAAGCCCTGCATCCTCTTCATTCTGGCCCATGAATCCGCTAAACCGTAATTATACCAGTGCCCAACGTGTAAATTGGAACCTGACGGATATGAAAACATCTCCAGGCAGTAAAGCTTCCTGTCGATATTCTTGGGGTTAAATTTGTATATTTCAGTATCTGCCCATTTCTTTTGCCATTTTCTGTCTATGTCTGCTGAGTATGGCATTTGATCAACTCCTTTAAAATAATTATATCCATTATGGGGTAATTCAAGTATGTCTCCACTGATATATAAAACCCGCCTCTAATGAAAGAGACGGGTTAATCCGCGGTACCACTCTTGTTAGCTTCAATATCTTAATATCAAAATTAAATAATAAAAGCTCGCTTTATATCCTGTAACGTGGGATGAACGGCTGTTGTTAACAGCAGCTCCACGGCGAGTTCAAAGACTGTTGCCTGCCGCACTTCCACCAAATATGCGGCTCTCTGCCGGCAATAGACATTCTCCGAAGAGATTCCGCAAAATAAACTTCCACAGAATGAAATTCCGAAAAATGCAGTTCCGAGGAACTTTGTTCCTTAGGTACATAATCTTTTACTGATCCGCTTCATAACCTATTACATAATTTAAAAGCCCGGAGGCTCTGACCAACAGAAGATTTACATCCCTGATGACTTATACTAGAGTATCATATATAAAAAATTTTTTCAACTGTTAATGCAGGACTTAAAATGGGTTTTTAATCACTTAGCCATGCTCACGCCCTGGCGAAAAAAATCACTCCGGTCAATATAAGTACGGTGCCTATGATTTTTTGAAGGGAGACGGATTCATGAAATAGGAAGTATCCTGCAAACAGGCTGAAAGCATAGGCTATACTGGTAAAGGCATAGGCCGTGGAGAAAGGGATTTTTGATAATATATACAACCAGAGCACCGTCGACAGCCCATATATCAATACACCTGAAATTATCAGCGGGTTTGTCAGTAATTTGCAGGAATAGGATCCAGGTTTTAAAAGAGCCAGTTTCCACAGCACCTGGCCTGAAATTGTAAGAGCCGAATTTAAAATGGTTAATAAAATATATTTAATATTCATTTTCATCTTCCTTAGAATAAAATTTCCTGAAGGATATACCCGGGCATGGCTCAGATTAGTATTCCCGGGGTCATTTGTTTTTATAATAAAAAACTGCCAGCTGAGTGCGGTCCCTTAAATGCAGCTTTTCAAGCATAATGCTTATATAATTTCGTACGGTGCCCTCGCTCAGGTACATTGCTTCTGAAATTTCCTTGTTGCTAAGGCCTTCGGCAATGTGTACCATCAGCTCGATTTCCTTTTCAGTCAGGTCATATTTGGAAAGGGAGGCCTTATTATCCCCCTGGATCAGGTCCGGAAGCTTTGTGATAATCTCATCGCCGAAAACGCTCTGGCCGATGTTGACTGCTTTCAGGGCCGGAACGATACATTCGTAATTCTGCTTCAGAAGATATCCTTTCGCGCCTATGCGAAGGGCCTTAATGATATAGGAATCATCTGAAAAGGTGGTCAGGTAAAGTATCCTGGCGTTTGGATATTTGCCCAGGAGAAATTCTCCGGCCTCCAGGCCTGTCATGGTGTCCATTCTTATGTCCATGAGCAGGATATCAGGCAGAAGCTGTTCAAACATTTCTATGGCCTGTTTTCCGTTATTGCCCGTACCGGCAACAGTGACGTCCGGGTCCGCCTCCAGAATGATTTTAAGTGAAGCGCAGACCAGCTTGTCATCATCAATTATTAAAACCCTCATATGTCCCTCCGGATACTTCAATCCCCTTCGCTGCTATCTTTGGGTATTGAAATAAAAATCTTAAAACCGTTTTCTATATTAATATGAATAATACCGCCGAAAGTGCGTACTCTTTCGGTAATGTTATTGAGGCCTATGCCATTTTCAATATCGTAATCCTTCACAATGCCGTTATCCTGGATAATGAGCTGGTAAAGGGCCGGATGCTCCTTCAAGACCACAGATACCTCGGTCGCGTTTGAATGCTTTATAATATTGGACAACGCTTCCTTTACAATGGCGATAAAGCAATATTTCAGCTTGAGGGCCACAGAACCGTTAATATCATAATCCAGCTGCACCGGACAGAAGGTAAAGCTATTTACAAGTCCGCTGATCTGAAGGTACAGGTCAACGGCTTCGGCATGGAGATTGTGCACGCTGTCCCTTATACTGTCCATTGCCTGGGAGAGGGTGTCCTTCATCAGGGACAGGTTCTCATTTAGCGCACCGTCCCTGTTCATAGCCGTAAGCGCTCCGATCTGCAGAAGGCATCTGGACAGAAGATGCCCCACATTATCGTGTATTTCCATTGCAATTCTGTTGCGCTCGTTGAGCATTGCCACGTTTATCTCATAGTCCTGCTTTTCCATGAGTTCGCTGTTCTTTTTCTCCAGGAGGATGGAACGCTCTTTTGAAGTATCACGGAAAACCTTGTATTCGGACTTGAGAATGTTAAAACTGCTTGTACGGTGTCTCAAAAGATAGGAAATGCCCAGAAGGAAAGGGAGCAGGGTCATTAAAATACGCGGGCTGCGGCCAAAATGTGAAATAGCCGGTATCAGGGCAAGTAAAGCAAACATCTGCTCTTTCGTAACAAAAATATCATAGCATATCAGAGGGAGAAAAAACAGAAAGTAAGGCTGAAACTGGCACAAGAAAATATAACCTCCCACAAGCACAAGTCTCAGCGCTTTTTTGTCAAAATAGCTGTTCAGAGAGCTTATAGTTACAGCGGTTATGACAGGGATAACGTTTACTCCATATCCCGTGTCAAAGATATAAAGAGCCAGGCAGGCTGCAAAAATCACAATTTTATCAATTAAATCTATCATTGTATATTCAGTGTTCATACCATTATTTTACCAAGCATTTGAAATTTCCACAAGGCGGTCATTGCAGGGCGTTTACTGAGGAGAGGGTCCGGGTTTTTAAACTGCGGCGGGCTTTGTGAATATTCATTGGCATTGTGCCGCTATTATGAACCTAGCCAATGTGATTAACATAAAATAGACTAAAGCGATAAATTTGATTTGGAGAATGATAGAAATGGAAAGATTCGTAGTTATAATGGCAGGCGGTTCAGGCACCAGATTATGGCCCATATCCACAAAAGGAAGGCCAAAGCAGTTTATACAGGTGGATGAAAACGGCTGCATGCTTGTTCAGACAATTGAACGCTTGTGTGGAACCGTGGCAGCGGACCATTGTTATATCGTGACAAATAAGGACCTTCTGGATATTACCCGCGACGCGGTCAAGGATCTGATTCCTGTTTCAAATATAATACCGGAACCGGAAAACAAAAATACTGCGGCATGTATAGCCTATACCACAAAAATTTTAAAGAAGAAATTTGGAAACGGGCTTCTGTGCTTTGTTCCCGCCGATGGATATGTAAAGGACCGCAAAGGGTACAAGGAGTCCATAGAGCTTGCCTATGACGCCGCTGAAAAAACCGGTTCACTGGTGGTGGTAGGCATTACTCCCACGTATCCCGCCACCGGATACGGATATATACAGATCGACAGGGACAGGGGAGATGATGAAAGGGTGCTGGCGGTACAGAAATTTATTGAAAAACCAGACCTTGAAACCGCCAAAAAGTTCATGGCTTCGGGGGAATTCCTCTGGAATGGGGGAATCCTGGTGGGAAGCATGGATTCAATAATAGACAGTATAAAGACGTTTTTACCCGAACATGACAGGCTGATCGGCGAAGCTCTGCAGAGCGCCGGAGCCGAAGCTGATAACAAATATATGGAAGATGCATATAATAAATTACAAAATATATCCTTTGATAACGGTGTCCTTGAAAAAATTGACTGCATCTATGTCATTAGAGGCTCTTTTGACTGGGATGATATAGGGAGCCTTGAGGCCCTGTCCAGAACTCTCCCGGCGGATCCTCTGGGAAATGTGAGCAACGGCCGGCATTTCGGACTGGAAACCAGTAACTCCGTCATATACAGCGAAGATGCATTTATAACCACCATAGGCGTGGATAATCTGATTGTGGCAAGTACCAGGGACGCCATCATTGTCTGCCCCCGCAGCAGGGCGCAGGATGTGAAGGGACTTGTGGAGCTGCTGAAAAGCAGCGGGTACAGGGAACTTTTGTAAAATATTCCATTGGATTGCTTGACTGGGGAGGCGGGGCAAGGTTGGAAAATGAAAAATTGATTGAGCTGTATAAAATAATGCAGACAATCAGAAAAGTTGAGAACAAAATAGCAGATGAATACAAGAATGATGAAATGAAGACTCCCATACATTTATCCATAGGGCAGGAGGCCGTATCCGCAGGGGTTTGCATTCATCTGCACAGGGAGGACTACGTTTTCGGGACCCATAGAAGCCATGCGCTGTATGTTGCAAAAGGCGGGGATATAAAAAAGATGATCGCGGAGCTGTATCTGAGACGGACCGGCTGCTCCTCGGGAAGGGGCGGCTCCATGCACCTGCTTGCGCCAGAGGTGGGAATGCCCGGCTCCACGGCCATTGTGGGAGGGAACCTTCCGCTGGGCACAGGTACGGCTCTTGCTTCTCGGCTTCAGAATAACGGCAGGGTAACGGCTGTATTTTTCGGAGACGGGGCGGCAGATGAAGGGACTTTCCACGAAAGCCTTAATTTTGCCGCTTTAAAGAAGCTGCCGGTAATTTACATCTGTGAAAATAACGCTTACGCCATAAACTCACATCACATGCAAAGACACACCCGGGACAACATATACAGGTGGGGCGAAAGCTATGGAATTCCGGGATACCGGATAGACGGAAATGATGTCCTGGAAGTGTCGCAGTATGCGCAAAGTGCTGTGGAACGGTGCAGGCGAGGAGATGGGCCTACACTTCTGGAATGTATAACATACAGGTGGAAGGGCCATATCGGCACCGTTGATGATGTGGGAGACGGTCTGCGGCCCAAGAGCGAACATGACTACTGGCTCTCAAAGTGCCCTATAAAATGGTATAGAGCATATCTTGAGGGGATAGGCCTTCTGGATGCGGCTGCTGAAGAGGCCATAGACCGGGATATAGATCAGGTGATAGCCGAAGCTTTTGAGTTTGCGGTAAATTCACCAAAGCCCGGACCGGAGGAATTAATGAAGTGGGTATATGCGGAGCAGGGAAGGGCAGAAGTATAGAATTCAGGATTCAGAAATCAGGATTCAGAATAAACGCTTAAATGAAGCAAGAAGTACAGGAGTTCAGTAGTACAGAATAAAATCGTAAAGGCGGAATTCAGAAGCGAGAAATCAAAAATCAGAATAAAAAGCGGGAGGCATAATGCAGTAATGGTGCGGAAGGCAGAAATATAGAAGTATAGAATTCAGGATTCAGAAATCAGAATAAAGGCAAAATGAGTAAGGTTGGGGGGAGAAAAAATGCCATGGACGACAGTTCAGGTGGAAAAGCAGGAGTATTTTACAATAAATGATGAGGAGCAGCCGGACAGAAGCATCTCGTACAAAGACGCCATATATGAGGCCCTTGACCAGTCCATGGCCAGGGACCCCAAAGTATTTATAATGGGAGAGGGCGTTGACGATCCGGCGGGAGTTTTCGGAACCACCAAAGGTCTTCACGAAAAATACGGGAGGGAGAGGGTTTTTGACACGACCATTGCTGAAAATTCTCTGACAGGCATTGCCACAGGTGCTGCAATGGCGGGATTGAGGCCGGTATTGATACATGCCCGCATGGATTTTTTGCTGCTGTCCTTTGACCAGTTGGTAAACCATGCAGCAAAATGGAGCTATATGACAGGGGGCAAAGTAGATATTCCCCTGGTGGTGCGGACTGTCAGCGCCAGAGGATGGGGCTCGGGGGCCCAGCATTCCCAGTGTATACACGGGATGCTGATGAATGTGCCCGGAATTAAAATCGCAGTACCCGCAACGCCATACGATGCCAAGGGGCTGATGATTTCAAGCATTATTGACAATAATCCCGTTCTGTTTGTGGAACACAGATGGCTGTACAAGACTGCCGGAAATGTTCCGGATTTTCTTTATTCCATACCCTTCGGCAAAGGACGGGTGAGAAAGAAGGGGACGGATGTAACAGTTGTTGCCATATCCTACATGGTAATAGAGGCTCTAAAAGCTGCCGAAAAGCTTGAGGCCGAAAATATATCGGCAGAGGTCATTGACTTGAGGACCATTAAGCCCATTGATGAGGATATTATATTTAAAAGCCTTGCCGTAACCGGAAAGCTTTTAATTGCGGACACGGGAACTAAAACCGGCGGAGCGGCATCAGAAATAGCCGCACTGGTGTCGGAAAAGGCTTTTGATTTGCTGAAAAAGCCCATTGTAAGAGTTTGCTGTCCGGATTGTCCTACTCCTGCCGGAGATGTGCTGGAAAAGGCCTATTACCCTGACTCTGAGGCAATATGCAGCGCGGTAAGGGAGATGATGGGGCAGAATTCAGGAGCGAGAATTCAGGATTCAGAATAAATAATCTTAAAAATTTGAAAGGCAGGAATACGGAATAAATGGATTGTACGCGATCCATTTATTGCAAGTTAGTCCGGGAGTACTATTCTCTTTTCTCACAGATTTCTGCCTTTCAGGTTTTATCCCATACTCCTGAACTCCTGCATTCTAAATAAGTATTCATACATAGAAGTCATAACAGACAGGAGGAGGCTGCAGCATGGACAAAATCATCGAGCAGGATTGCAGGGAGTACATGGACAGAATCGACTTTTCACCGCTCAGAGGGAAAACGGTGCTGATAACCGGAGCTAACGGCCTTATAGGAACTTATCTGATATATATGCTCCACATGGCAAACGAGATCAGATCCATGGACATAAATATTGAGGCGGTTAGCAGAAGCTCTCCCAATGAGGCGCTAAGCGAAATTTTTGAAAATAACTACCGGTTCCATTCAATTGATCTCAATAAAGCGGATTGCGCCGAATTAACCGGTAAAAGCGATTACATAGTGCACGGGGCCACATACGCGCAGCCGGGAAAATTTTTGCGCAATTACGCCGAGACCATTCATCTCAACAC
>JAEWSZ010000013.1 GCA_023397905.1 Bacillota bacterium
TTGCTCACCCATGCGCTGTTGAGGATACACGGTATTTCCCTGTCGCCGTCATAGGCCTTTACCGCAGTTGGCAGGCGTTTTCCGGTGTACAGCTCCTCGCCGTCTACCTTCAGCGGATTCCCGTCAACGATAGCATTAAAATCCTGGGCGGACAGCAGCCTTTCATCAAAATCCATTTCGGCGTCAACCATGTCCGTTCTTGCATTTGAGGTCGTATTCATAACTATTGCCGCATAATCGCCGTCTATTGAAGAAGTATTGATTTTTCTGTAGAATTTGCTCAATACCTCCTCCAATTCTCCTCCGATCTCATAAACCTGATTATAGCGGTACAGCATATCCCTATGGACTTCATCCACCGAACAGCCGCAGATGCTGTCATGGGGCAGGTTTTTCAGCAGATACCTCCAGGCGGTCAGGAGTATGTCCTTGGGGTATTCATTTCCCTGTGCTGCCGAAATGCTGAATATTGGCTCCAGGTAATTTTCCAGCAATCTTGAAACCTTGTGGTTTTCCTGTTTTATATATGTTCTGGTAGATAATGTTGAGGCAAGAAGAATTGACTTGTTCACACCGCATAATTCACCTGAAACAACTTTAAGATCATCCGGAACAGCCTTCTTTATTTCGTCTATAAAATTCGGGAGCGTAGTATGGATTATCTTTCCCGATTGAAGTAATTTATTGGCTTCCCTGATAACAGACGAAAGATACGGGACAGGTTCTAAATGATCCCCGCCATTGGAAAGATATATAATGTCTGTAGTTGCAAGTGAGGCAAACCTCTCCACATATTTATCAATTCTCTTTGCCACAGCCTCCCCGTCATCCGGCAATTCAGCTCCCGTGAAATAACCGTCCGGCATGAGTATAGTCAATACTTCAGTACCGTCGGGGGCTTTCCACATGAATTCGGTTTTATCTATTTCAGCAGATGCTCCCCGCCAGAACATAATTGTATCCAAGCCCAGCTTTTTCAGAATCTGCGGCATTTGTGACGGATGCCCGAAAGAATCAGGCAGGTAGCCCACTTGCATTTTTTCTACTCCAAAATCTTTTGCGGCCCTGGTTCCCATGAGGTAATTCCTTATGTGGGATTCACCGGTTATCAATATTTCATCCGGCAGTATATACCAGGGTCCTATTACTATCCTTCCGTTTCTGATATACTTCTCCAGTCTGCTTCTGTTGTATGGCTTTACTTCCAGATAATCATAAAGAGGCAGTGTCTGGCCGTCCATCATAAAGGAAACAAATTCCGGATCATTGTCCAGAATATCAAGTAAATCATCGATCAGATGCACCAGCTTGATACGTGTTTTTTGATAATTCATATACCATTCTCTGTCCCAATGCGTCTTTGTAACCATATAAATAGTAAACTTTTTATTCATTGTCATTTTCCTTTCGTCGTGGAATCAGCCTTTTACCGCACCGGCAGTCAGCGCGGCAACAATATATTTCTGTAAAAATACAAACAGTATTATTGTGGGTAAAATTGCTACAATACTGGCAGCCGCCAGGTAGTGGGTAGTTATCTGAGACAGTGTCGACTGGAGATTTACCAGTTGTACCGCAATGGGCATCTTGCTGGGTGTGTCTATAAGAATGTATGGAATGACAAATTGCGACCAGCTCAAAATAAATATCAGCAGCACAGCCGAGAAAATTCCCGGCGCTATCACTGGGAGTATCATTTTTATCACAGTCTGCAGCCTGTTGCACCCGTCTATTGTGGCCGCTTCATCCAGCTCTTTGGGAATTGTATCTATAAAGCTTTTCAGGAACCAGACCTGAAACGGAGCCGAGGTTGCGATATATATGCATATCAATCCCGTGTGTGAATTCAGCAGGTGCATCATGCTAAAATACCTGTAAATTGGAACCACAACAACAAGCGGGGAAATCATCTGGAACATCAGGATTATGAACTGGAGCTGCTTGCTGAACTTGAATTTCATCCTGGAAAAGCAGTATGCTGCCGGTATGGAAATAACAAGCGTTCCGGCAATGGTTCCCAGAGTTATTTTTATTGAATTCCAAACTCCCGTCAGGAGCCTTACCTGCACCACAACATATTTATAGTTGTCCAGCATGAAGGAATCCGGCAGCAGTGAAGGCGGCATCCTGTACAATTCAGGTACGGTCTTTAAGGATAAGGAAAGAACCCACAGTATCGGCAGCAGGAAAAATGCCGCGACAGCTATATAAAATAGATAGAGAACGATTACGGCTATGGTATTGCTCGTTTTTTGTGACATATTACCTAATTCTCCTCTCCATTCATCTTAATATATAAAGTCGCAAATATAATATTTATGGCCAGAAGTATTACCGCAATGGCGCTCCCTTTTCCCAGATCCAGCTGCTGGAAAATCGTCCTGTAGGAGCTGAGCACCATAACTTCTGTACTTCTGCCGGGGCCTCCGCCTGTAAGGGACATGATCATGTCAAAGGTATTAAATGTATTTATTATATTGAGAAGGATATTTACCATAATTACCGATTTCATGGAAGGAACAACTATATTGAATATCCTTCTGAAAAACCGTGCTCCATCTACGTCGCCCGCTTCAATTATTTCAAGCGGAACTGTCTTTATTCCCGCATAAAGGAGTATCATACTCTGGGCGGTTCCTCTCCACACATTGGCTATTGTCATAAATACCAG
>JAEWSZ010000035.1 GCA_023397905.1 Bacillota bacterium
CGCTTCCCGGAGTTTTTGAAAGCAAAAAGGCAAGCCTTTTTCTGGGTGCGGCAGAATTACTTTCAAAGTATAAAACAGGTAAAATCAAGCTCCGGTTTGTTGTGGATTGGCTGGAAAGCAATAAAAATTCATATGGCAGGTGGGATATGGGAAACACTGTAAATGACAAGGTCTATTTTCCGCTTTCGGATAACTGGAGAAAAAAAGAGACGAGGGAAGACGACTGTACGGAGCGGATCACAAATTTGATTAAGGCTTTGTCACCGGCATAAAGGGAACACTCTTTATACTTTTGTTTCTCTGTTATTTCCAGGTACTGTTGATAATATTTCTCTCCGGCTTGAAAAAATCCTCTTTTAAAAGTAAAATAACTTAAGTAGAGTTTTTAACCACCGTTTGAAAAGTATATGAGGCTTTTATGAAATTCAAGGACAATTTCTTTATTTTACTGATATTATTTGCGGTATTCGGCACGCTTGTCACAATTCAGATCAGAAGTACGGTCAGCATGCAGAAGCAGAGCGCCGAGACCCTGGATATGGATAGGCTTAAAAGTCAGCTGGATGCCAAGATAAGGCTGGGCGAAGAGTACAAGGCCCAGATCGAAAAGCTCGAAAACGACAAGGAAGCTTTTTTAAAGGCTTCTTCGGCAAATGTTGCCAATGCGGAATCAAAGATGGAGCTTGATCACCTGCGGCTGATTTCCGGGCTGACAGACGTCAGCGGAGACGGGGTCACAATAACCCTCAACGATGCCGAAAAACCTGAAAATCCGGATTCTTTAATGGATTATATCATTCATGACTCGGATATTCTGAATGTTGTAAATCAGCTGAGATTGTCGGGAGCCCAGGCTATTGCAATCAATAATGAACGGATAATCGCCACCAGCGAACAGGTTTGTGCGGGGCCTACCATAAAGGTCAATAACAACAGGTATGCCGTCCCTTATGAGATTAAGGCTATTGGAGACGCCGACAGGCTTTATTCTGAAATGAAGAATAACGATATAATAAAGGAAATGCTGCAATTGGGGAAACGGATAACAATAACCCAGGAAAAGGCTATGGTCATACCGAAATTTTCAAACGATATCAATGGTTTAATTTCCAGGCTGGAGGTAACTAATAATGAAAGCAAAAAAAATTAGCAGGAATATATCCATATCGCTAATATGCGTAATACTGGGACTTGCACTTTCCTGGCAGTTTCAGAGCATCAGGAACAATGCGCAGGTCATGAATCTGGAAAGCCAGAAGAAAGACGACCTTGTGGTAAAAATCCTCAATGAGCAGAAAAACAATGAAAACATGAGAACCAAGCTCAGTGAATTACAGGCGCAGGTCGAAAAGTTTGAAAGCGCCAGAGGTAATTCCGATGAAAACCTCAAGCTGCTGTCGGATGAAATCCAGAAGCTCAAAATCGTAGCCGGTCTCACAGATGTCAAGGGGAAGGGCGTAATAGTCGCCTTCAGCAAGGATGACGCGCTTAATGTTGAAGACGACGACCTGCTCTATGTGCTCAACGAGCTGCGGGCAACGGATGCACAGGCTCTGGCCATAAATGACCAGAGGATCATTGACACCAGCGAGGTGAGGGTTGCCGGAGGTTATATAATGGTAAACGGGAGACATATTATGCCTCCGTATGTGATCAAGTCCATAGTAGATCCGGACAATGCCGTTAACGCTCTGAACATGATCGGCGGAGCCTTGGAAAAAATAAGGGTTTTTATTGATGTGGATGTTGAAAAGTCAGACAATATCGAGATACCTAAAATAAGTGAAGAACTGATAAAAATTGATAAATTGAGACCTGTTGAAAACAAGTAGCCAAAAGAGAAAAGGCTGCTGAAAAAGCCCTGCGACGTGAAATTTCAATTACTGCCGGAAAAGGTGGCCGTAATTGACTTTGGCACGGCGCAGGGCTTTTTATTGTCCGGAAAAGGTTCTCAAACGTGAACATAACTTATATAAATAAATATGTATATATTTATTTTTTATATGTAAATTGGAGGGAATAAGCCAATTGCATAAATGGGGGTATCTGATTTGAAAATGACCAAGGTCATCTCTATATTCGTTTTAATAATTCTCCTGGCCCTTATTTTAGATTATCTCATAATCCGCCCCGATGATACCGGAATAAATACAGGACTCTCGGATCTGGGCGGCGTATACAGTGCCAGCAGCAGAAATGTAGATTACTCTACGGAGCTTACGGGAAGGGTGATTGAAGAACAGAGCTCCGCTCTGAAAGAAGAGGATACCTCCCAGAACCCAGTATTTACATATGAGCAGAAAAGATGCTGGGGTATAGCCAGACAGCCAGACGGCCAGACGCCGAGAGCGGACCCGGGAGCGGGTGAGGTGCTGGCAAAATACGGCGGCAAATATGTTGGGGATGTGACCCAAAACATTATTTATCTGACCTTTGATGAAGGCTATGAAAACGGATACACCTCAAAAATACTTGATACCTTAAGGGACAATAATGTCAAAGCGGCCTTTTTTATAACCGGCCCTTACCTGAATGAACACCAGGACCTGGTGAGAAGAATGGTTGAAGAAGGCCATACTGTGGGCAATCATACAATTCACCATCCGAGTCTGCCTGAAAAGGGCGATTCGGTAATAGAGGAAGAAGTGCTGGGACTTGAACGGGCTTTTACGGAAAAATTCGGCCTTAAAATGAAATTCCTGAGACCTCCCAAGGGAGAATACAGCGAAAGAAGCCTGAGCATCACGAACAAACTGGGCTATTGCAACCTTTTCTGGAGCTTTGCCTACGACGATTGGCACAGGGATAAGATTCGCGGTCCGGAATACGCCTACAAAAAGGTGATGGGCAATCTCCACAACGGTGAGATAATGCTGCTCCACGCTGTGTCAAAGGATAACGCCGATGCCCTTGATATGATCATAAAGGGAGCCAGGGCAAGCGGATATGAGTTCGGTGATGTTGAGACTCTGGCAAATTAAAAAATTAGAGGTAGGTTATGCAACATAAAAAAAAATCCACCGGTAAAAAAAATAAGGAAATGGACAAAAAAAGGAATTTGAAGGAGCGGGTCACAGAAATCCTGGAGCTGCCAAAAGAAATAGTCTTAAACATGCCAAAGCTGACCATGCTTGGAAACGGAGACCTCATTATTGAAAATTACAAGGGCATTGTCGAATACGACCGGGACCTTATACGAGTCAATACAACCGCCGGGATAGTAAGAGTCAGGGGAACCAATGTCTATATAAAAGAAATTACACCCGAAAGCATTATGATTTATGGTGATATAGAATCTCTGGAGTTCATGAAATAATTCATATTTGGGAGTACAAGGGAGATTGAAATGTTAATTTTGAGATTGTGGAATTATATAATCGGATATGTTATTATTAATGTTGAAGGATACTTTCTGGAAAAGTTTATTAATATATGCACCCACAGAAGCCTGAGACTGTGGAACGTCAAGTGGCAAAAAAACAGCAGTGTCGTTATGAGGCTCAGTGTGGCCGATTTCAGGAAGCTGAGGCCCGTGGCAAAGAAAACCCAATGCAGGGTGCATATTTTAAAGAAAAAGGGGCTTCCCTTTTTGCTGCAGAGATACAGGAGCCGCAAAGCTTTCGTTATTGGCGCAGGTATCTGCATAATAGCATTTTTTCTGATTTCATCCTTTATTTGGGATATATCGGTTACCGGAAACAGTGATGTCTCAACTGAAGCTATAATGGAAAAGCTGCAAGAGAACGGCGTCATGCCCGGAACGCTGAAATACAGTGTAAATACCGATGAACTGGCTGAAAGCATGATGCTGCAGATAAATGAGCTGGCAAGGATAAGCGTGGTTCTGCGGGGGACAAGGATATATATTGATGTAACGGAAAGAGTTAAGCCGCCGGATATAATAAATAAAGACACTCCATGTGACATTGTTGCCGCCAGGGATGGCGTTATTTATTCCATTGTGGCGAAGGAAGGCATGGAGACGGTCAAAATCGGAGATACGGTGGTAAAAGGTCAGAAGCTCATCACAGGTGTGGTGGTAAATGAAAAAAAGCCCGAGGCGCCGCTCCTTCTGGTTCATTCCATGGGAGCCGTCAGGGCGAGGACCTGGTATGAGGCAAGCAGCAATGTGGAACAGAATATTGTGGAGGCAAGGAGGACCGGAATGCAGAAAGACCTGTATTCTGTTGTTCTTTTTACTAAAAAATTCAAGTTATTTCACAGTAAAATTCCATATAATAATTCTGACCATCTGGAAATTAGAAAGAAACTGGCGCTGGGGGCCAACTTTGTGTTACCCTTTGAGCTATTGATAGACCAGTACTATGAATACGAGCTCCAGCAAAAGACAATCGATATTGACACTGCCAGGGGAATTGCGGCGGATAAGGCTTTAGAGCTGGCCCAGAGACAGATGCCCCAGAATGCGGAAATAGTGAAAAAGAACTTTGTTGAAGAAGAGGACGGCAGCGGAGTCAGATCCGTTAAAGCCATAATAGAATGCGTTGAGGATATTGGAGTTACCCAGGAGATAGGAGGAATGTGATACTTGGCCGAGGTTATTGAGAAAAGCGTTGATTTTTATTCCATCGAGTATGCAATGAATATTTTTGGAAATTATGATGAAAATATCAGAATTATAGAGGAAGCCCTGGATGTAAAGGTCCTGACCCGGGGAAATTCCATAGCCATAAGCGGCGAGGCCGAAAATGTCCGGAAGGCGGAGACAATTGTCACCAAACTTCTTGACATTGCAAAACAGGGGCAGTCAATCACAAGGCAGAATGTGCAGTATTTGATAGGCCTGACCAACGAGAAGCAGATAGACAAGGCCGATGAGATCATCACCGACTATGTATGCCTGACTGCAAAGGGCAAACAGATAAAGTACAAGACCCATGGGCAGAAGGTATATTTTAATGCGATAAAGAAAAATGATATCGTGTTTGGAATAGGGCCTGCGGGCACCGGCAAAACCTTTTTAGCCGTTGCAATGGCAGTTACCGCCTTCAGAAACAAGGAAGTGGACAGAATAATTCTGACCAGGCCGGCAGTGGAAGCGGGCGAAAAGCTGGGCTTTCTTCCCGGGGACCTGCAGAACAAGGTCGATCCGTATTTAAGGCCTTTATACGACGGGCTGTATGAAATAATGGGCGCCGACCTGTATGTGAAATATCTGGAAAGAGGCATGATTGAGATAGCTCCCCTGGCGTACATGAGGGGAAGGACTCTTGACAATTCCTTTATTATTCTGGATGAAGCCCAGAACACGA
>JAEWSZ010000038.1 GCA_023397905.1 Bacillota bacterium
GTGTTAGGAAAACCCGCTTAAAAACAAACTATCTGCCTCCTTTTTTATGAGATATCTATGATAAACACCGCCGTGGGGGTGTTAACCAAAGAAAGCACCAAGAGAACTGATTACCTCTGTACAGAGCACTACGATATAAATCAGAATGATACAGATTAACATCATCATCGAGTACTTCTGAATTTTCTTGGGCCGTTTAGATGCTTCTTTTTTTAAGTTGTTTTGTTCAATCTGCCTCATGTCAAAAGAAATCATCTTAAAATACATCCGCTGATCGTCTCCACGCAAAGTTCCAATGAGTCCCCGTACAACATCGGAGAGCAGGGGACTGCCGACCCGGGCCTCAAAATGGATGAGTGCATTTTCGTAATTTGAGGTCTTCATATCGGCAATCGTTTTATCGAGCTCCTGCCCGAATTCTTTTCCTGCCACGCGTCTGTATGAAGTCAATATTTTCAGTACATCGCGGTCATTTTCAAGACTTTGGGTGATGGTCAGAGCGAACCGCGGGATCTCTGCTTCGATGATTTTTTTCCGTTTCTTCACATAGTCATTTGCGGCATAATAAGTGGAAAACCACAGTGTAACGGCCAGGCCGATCACCACCATACCGAAGAGCGGCTGTATGAAAAATACCGGGACCGCGCACAAGGCTGTAAGTCCTGCCGTCACGTAAGCCTTAAGGGTATAAACCTCCGGGCTTAGCTCAATGCCAGCAATCGCAAGTGTGGCTTGCAGTTTACTTCTTTTCAACTTGTCAAGCCTTATAAATTTCTCCAAAAATGTTGCGATTCGCGTGATATAGACGTCCAGCAGCTTGTCGTTCTTGACACCTTGCTGTTTTCGGCTTAGCAGCATCATTTTTGAGGTTCTGCCGGTAGGCACGTCTACAAATGCACAAGTCAAATTGTAGGCGGCTATTCCCAGGAGAATACATCCAAATAAAGCTAAAATGGTCATATCTCAACTCCCTCCATATTCCATAGGCTTTGACAGTTTCATGATTTGGGTCAGTGCAAATAAGACTATTGCCGCGCAAATTGCTAGGGTGATTTTGCCCGGTGTCGTGTAAATCAGCGCATGAAACCAGTCTTTGTTCAGAAAATAGAGCAGTGGTATGTTGCAAACCACAATAAACATCATGGTGATGGCCTCTCTGCGCGGGCCATGCATCATCGCTTCCAGTTCCGATTGCACGATGCGGATATCAGAGAATTTTTGAATAATGTTCGGCAGCGTATTTTTCATGCTGCGGTCCGACTGGCACTGGATTAAGGTATTGCACCACTCGTGAAAAACACGGTCCGGAATCTTCATCTTTAATGAATTGATGGCGCTGGTTAAATTTGCGTTTATGTTCTCTGCTTCATACACAAAAGTTTCGAAGTTTACTTTTACCGGGTCGTTGATAAACGGAAGATTCTCTTTCACCGACCGTATTAAGTCCTCTGTCCGCAGGTAAGAAGTTGTTACGATGGAAATGGCGGTTTCCAACTCTTCGTTTAGATGCTTTTTATAGGTGCCAGCAGTAGAACGCAGATACCAGATGGGTATCAGTGAAAAACCGATTCCCATAATCGGAACCATAAATATGTTGTCAATGAGCAGAGCAAGGACCGCGCCGACCGCAAACAATATTAATGAAAGATGTTTGACGAATTCAAATTTATCAGCCCGTCCGGTATCCTTAAGGATCTGTTCAACTTCATAGTCGCGGTTGAAAAATCCCTTTATCGGAATTCCCATGAGTACATTCAACTCGTCGGATAGAGTCACAGCTTTGCGGTGAGAGAGAACCGTAAAGAAATCATTGAATCGGATGCCAAACAGGGATAAAAGGCCATTGCTGATTAGTAAAAAGCAGATAATATTAACCCACTGCAAGTTATTCCACCTCCTTGATGAATTGCCCCAGCTCCTTACTGCTGATGCCATTGTCCAATAACCGTTTCTTCAGCGCATCGGATATATTTCCAATTTTTCTGTGTTTGCCGACCACCGTTACGTTACCGTTTTCATCCGTTTTGTTGTCCACAACATCGTACTTATACAGGGAGCGGTAAATCAGTTTGCCGTCTATATAATCTTCGCCCTCTATCACTTCCATGATTTTACGGCTTCGGTCTTCCAGCTGCTTGGTGAATACGACCACGGGATAGGCCTCGACCATGATTTGCATAAGTATGGATTCGTCCAAATTGTACTTTCTCTTGGCGAGTGTCATCATGCGGCGGTAGGTAGACACTGAAGAATTAGAGTGAATGGTCGTGCAGACCGTGTGGCCGGTACGGCTAGATTCGGCCGCACTGAGACTTTCAGCGGCGGACCGCATTTCACCGATTCCAATAACATCCGGATGCTTTCTTAATACACGTTCGAGCAGGAAATCCTGATTGATATTCATGGAGGGATTTTCGTGAGGACGAGTGATTAAATGAACAACCGAATTGAGAATGTTGCCGTCCTTATCCCGCTTGACCAAATCAAATTCCCGTGAACCCTCTTCGATGGTAATAAGCCTTCGGTTATTCGGTACCATGGAAAGCAGCCAGGCCATAATCGTTGTTTTGCCGGAGCCAGTTGAGCCTGCAATGCAAATCGAGACACCGTACCGGATACATGCGGTGAGAAAGTGAAGCATCTCTTCAGTGGCACTCCCGGAAGCCAACAGCTTTTCCATGGATACCGTCTGTTGGTTGACGATTCGGATACTGGCGTTCACACCCACATCTGCGTCCACTACCGGGGTCTTATCAACCGAAATACGAATATTTTTGTCCAAATACCCAATCACGGATGGCATTGTATCATCAATTACCATGCCACAGGCGGCCAGCATACGACGGATCACATCAATGGCATGCTGGGGGGAGGAGAACTTGTCCGGTATTTTAATGCTCCGCCCGCTATTCATAATTACTTCAATATCGTTAAAGGCGTTAATGTTTACTTCCTCTACGTCGGTCATATAAATCCATTTTCGCAGAAAAGAATAACCTGCCATATCCTCATAGAGTTTGTTACAGAGTTCTGCGGTGGAAAGGTCCTCTACGGTATATTTCCGTTTCACCAGGTACTGCGTAATGAGGTCTTTCAAGATTTCGCCTGTTTTGTCCGACCTGTCATCACTGGCAAGCTTGGAGGCATGTTGTTCCGTGAAGTACCGCTGGACATCCTCAAGAATTTGTTCGTAGGTCAGACCTTCAGAAGCGGTGGGCGCAAAGAATATGTCGTTCAAGTTATTCATTCCACACCGCCTCCATTACTTTTTTCAGGGAAGCCGTATATTTGGGATTGACATATTCAATAGCCCGGAACATCCTGCCCTCTGTGGCACAACGATCAACCTCTTTGCTATATGGCAGCAGCCCGGCCCAGCCGCCGATGATATGGCCCATTTCATCCAGCGCGTGGAATGGCCTTGCCAATCCCGCAAAGGTCATATGATCGTTGTAACGGAATCTTGCGTCTGTCAGAAGGGGCTGGTGCGCCTTCAAATAATTAATCCCCTTCAAGTCTGGCGTCAGAATCCGGATAATAATATCGGCCGCCTCAATGGCGGCCGGAGTGAAAAAGTTTGTCATGCTTGAGCTGCAGTCGATAATAACGAAATCCACCAGCTTAGATGCTGCGGAAATGAGATTTAGTGCCATCTCATATTTGACTTCCGGATAGCTCAGCGGATTTTCGCCAGCGGCGTATCCCATTAACCCGATGAAAGGATAGGATTTTAAGATAGTTACCTTACTTGCGACCAGTGCGGTGTCGATCTCGACCGAAGCGAGAACATGCCCGATAGAAGCGCCGGCTTCTACAATTTGGTCCGGCAGCCATACCGGCAGCATCGGGATGCTGATATCCGCATTTATGATAATGGCTTTTTGTTTGTCTTGGGTGAGGGCCTTTGCCAGAATGCAGGAAAACATTGATTTCCCACTTCCGGAGCTCCCCCACACAGTGATCACTTTAGACATGGTGTACTCCTCCTTTTTCCGTACTTATTCATTTTCTACAGACTCATCTGAAGGGCTGTCTGTGTTTTCGGCAGCTTCATCAACAGGAATGTAAATCTCTTGTAAAATCAATTCCTGCTGCTCCAGTAGTTCATTGGCGAGTTTATCGTTATTCCTGCATATTAGAGCCACGTGAACGATACCGTCATTTTCGATTTCTGTTAGGATCTTAGCCTGCTCCGGAGTAGCGAGTACCGTTATCGTGGCCGATTGCTGTTTTTCCTCTTCCTCCGATAGTTCCTTGGCATTATCTACATTAATGCCTTTGGAGTCTGTTACAGAAAGAACTTTCACAAACTGCAGCTCCGGGATATCTTTTGCTATATCAAGGTAGTGGTAAATACGAATGATATCTCCTATCTGAAGCTTGTCGGATAGACCTGCTGCAAGTGTCTTGACGGTCAGCGAGATAGCAACTTTACCGGAAGGGATACTGCTAAGCTGTATATCACTTGTAATTGGGGTAAAACTGATTTTCGAAGACAGGACATAGTCTCCGACCGACAAATCAGAGGCAGCATACTTCCCAACGACATCATCCTCTGCTTTAGCAATATTGGAGGGGAGGTTGTATCCGCCTACTTCAACAATCTCTATGTCCTGCAATGTGATAAGGGCTCCCCGCTGTACCGGCTGGACGATGCGGACGATTTCCGTCTTTCCGCTCGCCTGACGGCTGATGGTGGGAATGGCGATAAAAGCAATAATGGCTGCCAGCAATAAGCTGAGCAGCCCTAAGATAAATCGGTTATTCAATTTCATGGTATTTCCTCTCCTTATAAAGATAATAGTTTTATGATGGTGATTATGAGACAGCCAATGGTCAGAAACGGTACAAAGGCAAGCCGAAGCGTTTGGCCGCCGCTTGCTTTTCTGTGATACAGGCCAACAGGCATAGCCAGCAATGTAGCAATCAACAGGATGCTCAAAATGCGATAGGGGCCATAAATGAATCCCAGTACCGCGGCAAGCTTGATATCGCCGCCGCCGACACCATTGCCGCCTTTTGAAACTATTGCGGCCGTCAATAAGATGGTAAATCCCACAATAGCTCCTAATACAGCCATTAAGAAAAACATCAGGGCTGCCGTACGGTTTCCCACATGCATAACATTAATGAGTGGGGAGGGGAGGGCAACGGGTATAAAATAAACGAGTGCCTTATTTGGCACTCGTTTATGGAACATATCATATATGGCAAACGCCGCAAGGACGATAAAAATGAGCAGGTGGTAGCCCCCGTACCACAGGTTACTCACGATTGGTATACCAGTCATCATAGAGAGAACCCTGGATGTTTACATAGTCATTGACATTGATGGACAGCATCCCATCTGGTGTCCAAGTATCCCACACCTGGGTGTAAACGGTATAGCGCGCTCCGTTTGGGAACCACAGCGGAGTGAAATGCACGCTACGCTTATAAGTTGAATAATCGTTAACTCTGAACTGGAATTTTGCATTCATTCCCCCGGATACGCGTTGCAAAAGCCGAAGATAAGTTTTGTAACCGAACTCGGGGAAAGTGGACAAGCCGGTCTGCGTGTAGGTATAATGGCTGGTCGGTGCGCTGGTGGAGAGCACAGAGGAAACGTCGATTTTAACGCCGTACCCGCTTTTCATGCTCTTACCTGCAGCGGTTGGAACAATATCGTCGGGCATTAGGTTCATGCTTCCGGAAAGACTAGCGGAATAACCGGTGTACCTGTATGCCCAGTAGCCTTCATCTATCCAATGACCTGCACCTGGATTTTCTTCAGTGCTATGATCGCACCACACCCAAACCGGTACCCAGTAGCAGCTCCAAACACCCCAGTTCGCTGTTGTTTTCTGCGAGTTTGTGGGGAGTGAAGGAACCGTGTAATCCGGATTGGTATCGGTCGCCACTGGGTCCGGCGGAATGATTTCTTTTAAGTCCACGATTTTTGCTATAAAAGTGTCCTGGGCGGTATAGGCTCCGCTGACAGAAACACGAATGGTGATGGTTGCCGGGGCAGAAGGTGTGTGCCATTTGGCCCATACAACCTGACTATCTCCGGAGGGGATTACTATGTTGTTGACCGTGTAGGTCTGTCCGTTGATATAGAATGTAACCGAAGCCGGATTATCCGGTGTCAGATCTCTGCTGGCGCGCAGCGTAATGCTGGTGATGACATCCGTATCCACCCGGTACTCTACATCCGGTGCATTGATTTCGCCTTGGATTGGTGGTAGTTCCTTGAAGCGGACAATACCTAATCCAAGATAATTAATAATATCCGCATTGGATTGCCTGCCAGACTTTGGTCCACTCCAGGCAGTAAACCCAAGGTCTGAGTTTTCTAAAAATATTGCAAGCGGAAGATTTTGATGCGTCAGACTGACCATCTTCCCTCTTAGAGCACCATTTGCAATCTGGTCATACATCGCTGCCTCTGTTGCGGACATGCAATACATGTTGCCCTCATATAAAAAATAAGCCAGAGGCTCAATCAACAATTTATATTGCCCATTAATGAGATTGTCGTACTTAAAACCAGTCACATCAGCAATTCGGCTGATGGTATATTCGGAGCAAAAGTATCGCTTGATCGCTTCGATACTGCTTTGGCCCAGATCGCTGCTACTTATTATGATTGGCATCTCATTTGCTACGGTATAGCATGTATAACCCCCAGAGCTTATTGCCAAAGCTTTACCAGAACGATACTGTACCTTGCTTGTTTTTCCGAAGTGCAGGATATCACTTGTCTGGGACTGCCTGGCAAAATCAACTGACGCCGCCACTGGCGTTCCTGTATCAGCGTCCACAACAGTGATGCGGACTCCGTCGTTGCCAGGTATCCATTTGCTTGTACTGGAGCCCTGGCCCATTCCTCCGCCGCCAGTGTCCATATTTCCATCCCCAACTGCATAAGTTGTTATAGGAAGCATGTTTAATAGCAACAGGAGGCAAAAAATGAATGCTAATGGTTTTTTCATGTGCACCTCCAAAAAGAAAGGACACAGCTTTTTATAAACTGTGTCCTTTTGGTATTATATTGATTTTTTAATCCATTTCTCCCACCATTTTATTGGGATCACCGTCACCGTCGATGGTTTCCTGATGTACTTTACTTGGTGTTACCCAGCCGAATGCCGGGTCATAGACTTGGCCTTTCTCATTTTTGCTACCAGGAGCAGGGGCAGCAGAGGAATTAGACGGTTTGGATTCCTGCTTAGATGGTTTCGGCGTGACTGTAGGATCTTTTTGCACGGGATGAGAGGGACCTGGGTCGATTTCGGTTTTTCCTTCCGGAGCAGGAGGAGCCTCCTCTGATTTTTCAGGAGTAGGATCAGTGAAATCCACTACAGTCTGCTCCTCGTCGGTCTCTACTACCTTTGGATATTCCTCCTCCTTAGAAGAATCGCCTGTATTGTTGTCCTTCCCAGTCTCTTTTTCCGCCATGGTTGCGGAAGGGTTCTCCTTCCAGCTTTCGATTGGTGTCGGTGTGGAAGAGGGGGTGGGGACAAATTCGCCTTCCTCATTATTTCCCCGAATAACCAGGCAAACTACAAGAATCCCCACACACAGAACAACGAGGGTTCCTGCAATAAATGGCTTTGAAGTTAATATTTTTTTGGGCTTCATAATAGTCATCTCCTTTTACTATACTTTATACAGATCCAGAGCGGTTATTTTCAACACTCCATGGCCGGTCAGAGATCCCACGAATGGTTGTGAGATACTTGCTGCAAAACATTGTATTGTAAAATTCCGCATCATAGGTAAAAAATGTATTCAATGCCATCATTTTTGTTTCGAATAACTACTGGCAGATATTTATTTATGATATACCGGGCTTTTTCAACAGCAGTGCTAAAACTTTGTATTATGGTATCCGGTCAATCTTATTTCACGGGTAATCGTGGGATACTTGCTATTGAACATTTTAATGTAAAATTCGGCATCGCAGGTAAAAATGTATTCAATTTTGTTTTCTTTGTCTTGGATAAACTCCAGATGGATGTTCTTCATGCGATAATCCTCTGTTTCTAACGGAATCTTTTTTGCCAGACCATTGATCACCGCCTGTTCAAGTTTGTGGGTATAGGAACTACTGGAATATAGGGTCTTGATGTACTCGCCAAAATTAGCTTCACGCTGAGAGCGGTAAGTATCAGCATAAATTGTGGCACTCAGGTTATTAAGTTCCATCTTTATGCCATTCCGTAGATTGATACTGTTAATTTGAACCGATGCATAAAGAAGCAAAAATGAGATCAGCATCACGATACCCACGACAAAAAAGCAGGTAAAGAAAGCAATCTCGCCCCTGTTGTTATGCAATACTTTTTTGAACTTGCCGGAAATCTTGTTCATCATCCTCACCTCTCACTTCCAGTACTGTTCGCTTACGCCCGCGCCGCGTGCCACAATGTTGATGTTCACCAGATTCAGGTTCCAAAAACCACCCAGTGTTGCACGTCCCTGGATTGTGATATAAAAGGGGGTTCCCAACTGAATTGCATTTTTCATTCCGGTTGGCCGGGGAGTCTTGTATGTGGCATCTATGGTATAGGTAATACCCTCAGCACCCTTGATATTTGAGCAGAGAAAAGTGAACAATGCATCTGTGTCTGCGTTTATGCCTCCGGCGAGTTGTATCTGCTTTACCATCTGATCAGCAGCATGATCAAGTTGTTGCTTGGTCGAAATTATCGAAAACAGGTTTATGATAAAGGCCAAAATCACCACGACAACAAAAATAAAAACCATCGTTGAAAAATAATTTGCCTCCGCGTTCTCTGAATGTAGAATGCTGCGGATTCGTTTTAACAATTTTATCCACCACCTTTATAAAAGGAGAGCCGCTGATCAAAACGACCAGCGGCTCGTTAATATGAAAGGAATGTCTTTATTAGAAGACATAAAAAATGCCAAAGCAAATTCTTTGACATTACTAATTGTAGCAGGTATTGATTTACTCGTAAATCGCAAAACCGTGCCAATTTCATTTCTTTTTGTGCCATTTTCGTGCCATTTGAAATAATGGAAAAATAAGCTGCACTTTTCTAATGTAGGAATTCCCGTCTGTACAAATAAACGGGATATTCTATCTTTCCACTATAGATTTTGCTTGATAACCCTGGTAATAATTCCCACGGCCACGCCTCGTTCTTCATCTTTGTGCGTTACTGCAAAACTGATGTCGTCGCCTTTCCCAGGCATTCTACGGTCGTAGCAGGAGTGGGCCACTGCATTGGCTCCGTTGGAGAGCCGGATGTATACAACACCTTTGTGGACATCGGTAACTCTTCCGGCGTATTTTCCCTGTATCCGGCACTTTTGAAGATTCTCATGGCTGGTATTGTCCGAAACGCTTTTTACATCAGCTCTGATTGAGATATCCTCCAGCCCGTTTCGGTTGACATTGAGGATCCGGACAAGGATCTGGTCACCAACTGAAAAACGTTCGTGTGCATCACCGATCCAATCCCAGCTCAGATCGCGGGCCATAATCGAGCATTCCACTCCAAAAACTTCAACGCGGATGACCTTGTCGGCTACCGCAATGACACGGGCTTGGACGATACGGTTTTCGTAAATGCGGTACATGCCGGAAGCATCCGTGTTTAAGTAGAAGAGCTGCCGTTTTCTCAGCATGGCATCTTTACGGCTGGCAACCACGCTGCGAGTTTTGGATTCAATGCCTTTAACGATGAAATCAATCTGCGCACCAAGCATATTACCCAATATTTTATTCTGACGGAGCATCAAGTCGCTGTATTCCTGCCCTGATACCCCTCGGGTGAGATTGATCATCATTTCTTTCATGGGGATTACGACACGGAAATCGTTGTAACTTACAATGGCAAGGGTTTTGCCCGTATCAGTTTGTTCTATACCGCCGAGTGTGCCGGTGAGTATTTTTCGGGTGCGGTAAGCGTTTCGAATTTCATGCCAGGCCGTTTCTTCTATATTTTCTTGAGTTTCCACCTCTGCCTTGGACTCAATCGTCAGGACAGGGGGGACGGCCTCCCGCCTGCGGGAAGAGCGTTTCATCGGCTGCGCGGGAGCATTTTCCGGAGAATCGGCAGCATCCTCTTTATCATTAGATTCAGAAGAATCAGTTTGAGAGTTTGCGTCCATATCGAGTTCTTTCTTTTGGTGGGAGGTCCTTTTGGGCTTTTCCTCAGCATCCTGGGCTTCATCCTCCGAAGCTACAGTGGGAGCAGGTTCCGGGTCTTTCTTTTTGCGGGAATTTCTTTTGGATTTTTGAGAAGCTGCGGTATTGTCTGGAGCCGAATCATCCTGTCGATCTGGCAAAGCAGCGTTTTGCGTGTCGTCACTTTCGCTATAAATCTCATCAACGGCGGCTTCTGTAACACCAGTACCATCCCCAATTTCTTCAGTAGGTTCATCCATAGATTCAAGCAGCTCATTGAGATCCATATCTTTCAAAGGTTCGGCGGGGAGCGTGGTGCTTTCCTCTGGTACGGAGTCAAATTCCTGTTGGTTGGTTAATTTGTTTGCCATAATAAAATTCCTCCTATAATTTTTATTGGGACATAATCGAGTCCCTGTCCGTTTGAACAATGCCCGTTTTTTTGTCGGGCGGGGTAGCTGATTTACGGCGGCTTGAGTTTTTCTCCGTTTGCTTATCGAGCGGAGAGTAGTCCGCCTCTTTTGTTTGAGAGGACGGCTGCCAGCGGGGGATATACTCCGACGCTTTACATGGAATCAGTTTTTTAGCTTCCGGATGATTAGAATAGTCGTACTTATCCACCTTGAGGATTTTCTGACCACGCAATATTACGAGCGCCTTATCGATAGGGAGGCGCAGGACTTCGTCCATGGTCAGAATATTGCGTCGGCCAACACTTGAAACCTCTCTGTATTCCGGTGTATAGTCTGAAACGCGCCAGGTGTTGAGTGATTTTGCTTTGCTGGACACTGCCACGGATGCGATTCCGGACCTATCACTGATAAAGGTAGCCGTGAGTTCATCGGTACAACCTAAGAAGAGCTGCACATCACAATTTCCCAAAATTTCCTGCCACTGATTATAAGGATATCTGTTTTGGAAGCCCGCGATATTTTGAAAAACACATGACATGGAAATATTCCGCGAGCGTATAACGCTGATTTTTCGGCTTAGGTCTGGGATGATGCCGCAGTTATTGATCTCTTCTCCTAAAACATGCACCGGAACGGGGAGTTTACCGCCTAAACAGTATTTGTCCGCATACCGGACAAGCTTAATGAATAAAAAAGTGATAAACAGGGAGCTTAAGACATCGAACGTACTGTCCTGGTCGGAATTGATGCAGAAATAGGCGCATTTTTCCTTGCCGGGCAGCTCCAGATCAATTTCATCACGGCTGGTTATTAACCGGATCAGCTTATTTTGGAATACCTGCAACCTGGAACCGAGCCCTATAATAATGCCGCCACGAACCGCATCGGATGCCTGTTTAAAGATATTGTAAGGCGCTCTTGCTGGATGGTCCTTAGGCAGCATTTCAAACAGGTCATTCAGGTCTTTTTCACTGCTCATGGTAAGGAGCTTATATACTTGTCCGATATTTTTGGACTCTGGTGGGTACCCTCGTTCCACAAATAAAACCAAAGCCTTGAGTAAATTGAGCTCGCCGTTGTCCCAAAAATGGTCAGCACGCTCTGAGCCGGTATTCTTTATAATTACGTCACAAAACAACTGTGCCATAAGTTCCTCGCCTTTGATATCGGCAAGGCAATTCCAGGAATCGGAGTTTTCCGGGGACACCAGGTTGAAGATTCGGACGGTGTAGCCTTGGCTTCGTAAATATTCGCTGCACTTTTCATAAATTTCTGATTTTGGATCCGTGATGATCAGCGACTCTCCGCGCGCTGCACATTGAAACACCATGTTGATACAAAATGCCCGGGTCTTTTTTGAACCGGCGGCCCCGTAAACAGCAATATTCTTGTTCATCATGTTATCTTCGGGAACACAGACCACTTTTCCGTCTATCTGCCCCAGAATGGTTCCGTTGTGTTTGCGGATATCCGGTACAAGGTCCAGCACACCCTTCATTTCCTGCTCGTTCATAAAACTTGCCGTACCATAAGTACCTGTGCGAGAGTAAATTAAATTGCGTTCTCTGTCATAGATACCTTTGTCACCGAACCCGAGCTTCATGATAATCGCAATCAATACTACCAAGAGTCCCGCGCAAATAAAAATCCCCCATATTCCGTATGGGGGATTAAAAACAGCGTTGAAACATTCTGCAAGAGCGGGGGATGGCAATGGGGGAGATGTGCCATCCCCCGGGTACCCGCCTCCTTCCTGCCAAATGGCGTAATTCCTCATAAATTGTGCCACATACCCGCCTGCATAGAGCATCATGACAAGTATTAACGGCACAACGATAAGGATTATTATTCTTTTTTTGCCTGCTATGAAAAAAACCTCCCTTCAAATTTTTTTAAATCGATTGTTTGGAACTGCGCATTCTTGCAACAAAAACGGCAAAGTATTTCACGCTGAAAATCAAAGCAAATGACGGTGCCCTTCCTGTTTTGCAGTTGGAGAGCAGTGTTGAACCGGACAATTCGAGGCATATCAAAACTGTAAGCGAACAACACCGGTTCACCGTTTCCGTCAATTGCATCGTTTTCAATAATCCAGCCGGATTCCCGTGCATAAAGATTCTCTGACAGAATCCGGTTTAACTCAGCGATTTTCCCTGGGCTGCATAATAACTTCAGCATCACCTCTCCTTCGTGGTTGTTGGTAACAAAATGAAAATGATCGTAATTCCCGTCCAGTATGAAATAATCTCGTTTGGCTCCGCCCGTGTTTGTCAGGAGTTGGTAAGCCAATTCCATGCTTTCACTCAAAATAAGACCTTGGACACTTTCCGGGGAATACTGGTGGGGAAGGCGTTGACGGAGTACCGTCTTCATTACGGCCTTTGCCCGCATTTCCGACTTATAACTCCATTTCATCAGCGAGTTTCCCAGGTTATAAACAACAAAGGCAGTGTCTTCTGTAAAGAGGGATCCTACCATTCTGGCGCCGCGGATCTTGACAAATTCCAAACCCAGTTCTTTAATTTCCCTTGAACCATAAAAGGTGGGAGTGTCAATTGTAAAGGATCGGGTTTCGACGCCTTCTGGGCAAAAAATATCCGGCTTCGCATCTCGGAAGATGGCTGCACCGGCATTCTGCATGGTTATATAGGTTTCGGCAATCCGATGAAGGCGTAAGCGCCGCGTTATTTCACTTTTTGGGACATTGGTTTCTGAGTTCCGAGTCAAATAAAAATCGAACCGCTCAGGGTTATCCGCAAGGAGAAGTCCTTTTGCTTCTGCGGTAAGCCTATATCCGCGGAGTTTGTCACGATAGTAGGTACGAACCAGTTTTTTGTTTTTTAATGATTTGATTTTTTCCTCTTTATATCTGTCACCGCCAGGGAGACGTCCGATCTGATTTGCAGGCAGTTCACCGGAAACTGCTATGAGTTCGAGAATAGCATATGACTGTGTTTGTCTCTCAGGAAGTATACGTTTGGTATGTCCTATATTTACCACCACCTTTAACCAAATCTACCGAGACTCTTTGTAACTCCGGTATTTTCTGCTACCCGTATCGGTCGGAAAAAGCCTTGTTAGCCGGAGACTTTTTACTGAAATTCCCCGGTGCTAAAACTGGATCAAAAAAATCGTCTGAAATGGCACCCCCTTAGCTGCCGAAATCCGATATGGATTCCAAGCTGCTTTTTCGTTCCGTAAGCCATTCCGGAAAAATGGCTTTATCCATGATGGAGATACGGGTACAATCTTTTACGCCTAACTCCGTGGTGTTGTAGGCATCACAGAGCAATCCACTGTCGTCAATCATGATGAAAGCAGATATAACATCAAGGATTTGCTTTAGTTCCAAATTATCATAGTCCCTGATTCGCCTTGTGGGTAAATCGTGGCTGTAAACATGCGAGAAACAAACCACACAGTGACGATATTTCGGCAGGGGGTTGTCTTCGGAATATTTACTAAGCGTAAAATAAAAGGGATCAAGAAGAAATTCCGTACTTTGCCTCTGCTTACGTTTTGGCAGTAGACAGGGAAGAGTTATCTCCATAATCCCGTTTTGGTATTCGATCTGAATCTCATGGGTTGCGCCAGCCGCACAAAGGTAATCCGGCTTTTTAATATTGGTAGTGGCATAAATCAAATGCCGCAAGCGGCAAGCAATTTTTTCGCCCTGCAGTGCGGCATCCGATGACAATATCTCATAATTATCCGGATATCGCTGAATATCAGTTGTATCCATGGCGTATAAAGCATTGGTCAATCTTGAGATATCATCTAAAATCTCTAAAATTCTTTTGGAAATAATCTGTTTTTCCATATAAGACCTCATTTCTATTCAAGTTTGAAATAACGGACAGAACCGTCAGGTGACACATCGCAAAAGCAAGTTACATTTGCTATTTTGATATCATTAATCTGTTCGGGACGATCAACCAGTATAATACGCTTGGCAGAATAATCGTTTTCCCCCGATTTCTCACCCGCTGCATGGTTGATCAGCACTTCCTGTTCAAACGGAACATGGATTATTTCGTATAACTCACCTCTGGCAAAGAAGCAGATTTTAACCGGAAAATCACTAATGGAATGGTACTCGACCCGGTCAATAAAATCGAGCAGTATCCAGATTGCGGCTGTCATTCCTCTGTCAATAACAGAATCGCAGTCCTTGTTCGCCGAGTAGCGCCGCGCCTGTGGGTTATGATAGATACGCCCTTGTTTCGTCAGATGTGTTAATAAGTTCTTAACGATCTGTTCTTTCCCTGGATAGAGGCGGTATAACTGGTCTTCCAGCAAGCATTTATACATCGTAACGGTTCTCAAAAGCTCAGTGGCTTCCTTACCATAAATCTGTTCTCTTGTTTTCAAGGCTACCACCTCCTAATGCGTATTAAGCACGTACATAATGCGTAATCATTTGTGTACGTGCTTAATACGTAAACAATACGTGTAAATCAATTTCGGATTCTTTTACCCTGCTTTCGCATATATCGAAAGAGCTTATAGCATTAAAGCTATAAACTAGTAATATAAAAACTGCGGTAAACTATTAAGAACTGTCGTTTATCAGCATCATTTCGCCTCCAATCAAGAATGTGTTCAAGAAATGTATTATAATAAGGAAGCTTTTCAATTTTTAGAGGGATTTTTCAAAGTATACTTGATTGGTTCACCTTTTTTCGCATAATCAGCTCCTGAAGTTCACGCCGATCCGTAGTTATCAGCTCTTTTTCAAGTTGGCTTGACCGGAATTCTACCGTAATATTGTTATTGTTCGTAGAGATCAAGCCGCTTCCACGTTCAAAATGAACAATCTCCATAACCTCAGCTTCCGATAAGTTAAGTATGGATTGTACGCGCTGTGCCTCTTCATCCTCCAGATTGAGAACAATCTTCGTCTTCGCATTATTGATAATTCCCTTCCCGAATTTTCCGTCCTCTAGTGCAAAGAAATCGTTCAAATCCTGAGTCGCAAACACCGCCGACCCGCCGTAACCCCTTATAATTTTTGCGATCTCCAAACAAAATTCTGCCGCTAGTCTGTTAGAGGAGCCACCGATCAGCTGCCAGGCTTCATCGATGAAAATGGCCTTTTCCACCGTCCGGTCCTCTTTGGCTTTCGACCAGACGTATTCCAGCGCCACATACATACCGACGACGAGCAGGTCGCCGGTGAGTTCACTGATATCCAATACCGTGTATTTGTTCTCCAGTGAGACATTCGTTTGCTGGTTGAAAGTACTGGCAGACCCGTGAACCAAACGATTCAGGATATTTGCTAATCGCTTTGTTTCAGCATTTTTCTTTAATATTTCGTGAAGATCGCCTAAAATGGGCATTTCACGGTATTGGGCGGGATTTTCAGGGTCCTTTAAGGAGTCATTGTTATGAGTAATGTTCTTTAATGCATAAGTTTTTATCAATGCATCATCCAGCAGTTGCTTCTCTTCATGGCTCATATCAGGAATCAATAGTGAGAAAAAGATATGGAGGTTTTGAATTTTGGCTGCCAGCTCGGATTTTTCTATACTCGGGCCATCCAGCAATTCAGAAACCGTTCTGTCGGTACGCCGTATCGCCATGATATTGATGCAGTTTTTAGAAGCAGGCGAAATCTGAATAAATTCTCCACCGATATTCGTGCAAGCGCGGTGAAATTCATGTCCTTTCAGGGGTGCAATAATAAAGACCTGTATGCCTTTCCGCCTCATTCGCAGGGCCATGAGCTGCATAGTATAGGTTTTGCCTGCGCCGCTGGTTCCGAGAATTGCGATGTTTGCGTTTTTATAAATGTGACTGTTGAAAATATCCACAAGAACAAGCGAATTATTATATTTATTAACTCCCAGTAGAATTCCGTTATCATCACACAATTCATAACTGACAAAGGGGAAGCAGCTTGCCGCACCCAATGTTAATGTGTTTCGTTTGGAACGCTCAAATAATTTTTTTTCCAGTGCTACGAGCGGCAATGCTGACAGAAAGGCTTGCTCTTCACGATAAGCGCAAGATACAACATCCATATCCTGGGACAATAAAAGCTTTTTCATCTCATTTGTACGCCATTCAAGCTCATCAAGGGTATCTGCCGTAATGGTTACAAGTAAATTCAAGTAATAGAAATCTTCATTGTTGCTGAGACCTTCTTTCAAAAAATAGCCGCTGCGGATAGCCCCTTCCAGGTCATCCCAGTCTGTATTGGTATCCGAAGCATCCTTAATCTTCGACCGATTTATTCGTAGTTGTTGGCCCAATTTCTGAACAACGCGGTCTTTGGACTGTCTGCTTAAGAAGATATCCAAGTCGATGCCTTCTCCGGCGTTTACGAGCAGACTTAACCAACCAGCCGGAACTTGTGTCTTATATCCATCCGAGGGAATCAATAAGTAAGAATGATATACGCCATCTATTTGAATGTAGTGTCCATGCATAAAGTTGATGCTCTCTGGAGCAAAGAATTCATTGGATGGGATGTTATCCACACTACCGGCATTGCCCTGCGACGTATACTTG
Source organism: Bacillota bacterium (assembly GCA_023397905.1). Classification (GTDB taxonomy): domain Bacteria; phylum Bacillota; class Clostridia; order Acetivibrionales; family DSM-1351; genus Ruminiclostridium. Next base: position 17,071 of record JAEWSZ010000038.1, read on the forward strand.
TTGATAACCTCATTGACATGGGCAGACAGAGGCTTTTCAATGCTTGTTTTTCGATTAAGAAGGTTATAGAGGACATCAACCGTAAATTCATCCTCGTTTTCCGGAACCATTACCTCATTTCCACATTGCCTGAGATAGTTGGCGGCTGTGCGGGCTGTCGTTTGAAGCGAGGCTATCGCTTCGGATTCTTCACTGTTCCGTCTGTTTCCATTCCAAGGCTCATATTGGAAAACAATAAAGAAACGTCTTGTAATTGCTTCTCGGGAGCCAATCTGCCGAATCAGCTTTACATAATCTTCTTGTAGAAGCTGGCAACGCTCATCTGTTTCTAATTCCAGTTCCTTTTGTACTGTCTCCAAATGCTTGTTGATGTCAGCTCGTTTGGTCAATACCTTAAACTGCATTTTTACTGGGCTAATCTTGAGATAAGAAATAAAGGAATAGATGATATTGCGCTGTTCCCGGGCACTACGGAGTAAAAAATTGATTGGCACCACTTCAATGATCTTTACATAACGTCGGTCCTTAGTATAAATAATGCCATTGGCTATTTTTTCAATGGGGAGATACCCCGCTACAGGGTTTAAAAACCGGGGAGTATCCGCTGTCTCCTTTACTTTTTTTAGCTTAACAGCCGTTTTTGTTTTCGTTTGTTTCTTTGGCTTTGCAGGTCGAGGTTTACGCGGAATTTTTAACGGCTTTTCCTTTATCTCATCGAACTCCGCAGGGAAATCTTCGCTTTTTACCCGTTTCTGATTCGGTTCCCGTATGTGGGTTTTGCGTTTTTTTAAAGGGATAGAATCTTGTACCGGAGTATCCTCCTGGACAGCAGGTTCAGCACTTACAATACGCCGATTCTTCAAATACTTGATAAAAATCAGTGCAAAAGAAGTGAGGCTCTCACCGGAGATGCCTATCAGTGCAAGCAAGGCCAGTGGCAATGATGTAAGGCAAAGAATGATAATCCGAGCCGTCAGAGATATACTGAGATGAAAAACCGGCACCCCCACAACAAGTGCAAGGATGCCGGCTTCTATCGCGTTTCTCACTTTTAACATTCCCCCCAAAAAAGTGCCACTTTCAACAAAATTGGGCGGAATTACATAGATGTCTTTTTCATTTGATTTATTCATTTTTACCTCGTTTCTCAGCCTATAATCCAGAAAGGGCCCCCTGCAGCTGCGTATTTGCTCGCCTCGGAAAGTATGATTGAGAGATCCCATTCCTGCTGACTGCGCTTGTGGCTGGCAGGATCAGCAACAAGGATTTTTCCATCTGTAACGCCTCTGAGCACAATAAAATGTCCCGATTTAGTAAAATGTCCTTTGGACATAATGGCTACGACAAGTTTACCGCTGCTGAGTGCATCAACAATTCTTTGCGGCTCAGAAGTCGTACAGCCTTCGACCGGTAGCCCCCAGGCCTTAGCCGCATTGGGAATAAGCGCATGATAAGAGCCGCTTTTGCTAGCCCAATAACCGTTTTTATAAGACCACGCAGCCATTTGGATGGGATCTACCATGTCACCTGCAAGAGAAGAAACAACAATAGACATGGCTGTCGGCCCGCAGCCATAACCAGCAATGTTATCTTTACCGTATGGCGCATTGGCGAAGCGTTCATCGAGCTGGTTATAGTACACAACCGTTGTCTGCCCATCAGAAAACTTGATACCCTCATAAGACGCCCCCAGGACAAATTCCGAATCGAGCACTTCCTGGAACATGCCGTCCCCTAAAAAGAGGCTCATGTTTCGGGCGTAGTTTCGGGCAAGTTCTTTTAGGTCATCATCGAGGTGAAATATGGTATCGGCAAAATAGGACTCTCCATTATAAATAATGGTATAGATTATCCATATTTCTGTGGTAGTAGTTTCTTCCTGCGTTTCAGGGTCAACAATGGTGCTTTCACGGATTTCTTTTTTGCTGTCGTAGGAATACAGGCTGTTTTTATTGCTCCGCAAAATATCTTCCATATCGGACAAGGATATGGTTTTAAAGTCCTGATTCTTCGCGGCGCAGTATTGCGCTACGAAAAGGTTGATGTTATAGTACCTGTCGGACTCATAGGGATTGATAATCTCAATTTGATCGCCTCCGGAAGAGGCAAAGTTACTATTTATACGGGCAATTACATCGTCAATCCCTTCGGCCAGAATGCTGTTGACGCTAAATGAAATCTCATTAACATTTTCAGAAATAACTGTACTATCATTCAAAATCGGTACTTCCGAGTTATTGGGTGAAAATGCGTTTGTAAGGCCGCCAAATATCAGCCCAGGCAACAAAAGAATGAAAAGTATTGGCAGCAGTAAAAATGCTACGGCTGCCAATACAATCTTTCCGATATGTTTTCTGTTAGTCCACAGGGTGCTGGCAACAGCTCCATAAGGACCGCCTATCGCTGCGCCTTTGGCAGCTCCTGCCACCGCTTTGCCAGTCTTGATTGCTCCCCGGATGGTATTGGCCGCACCAGCCGCCTCGGAAAGGCCATTTCTGTTTTCTTCAGCCATTAGACACGATCCTTTCTCTGCGGCATTTTGGGCAGCCTTTTCACCATTTTTTCGTTGTACGCAATACTGCCATCGGGCGCCATATATGGCGTCTTTTCAACGGTATCTTTGGCATATTGCTTATACCATTGCGTACCATCCACTGTTTTGACAATCGAGTGTTCTCCTTCCGGTGCCATGTATTGATCGGTGTGATAC